>CALHQV010000001.1 GCA_938038035.1 uncultured Gemella sp.
TTAAAATTAATTTGCTTATTTTCTGCAATTGCATTATGGATAGCATCAACATTATAATAAATATTTTCGTTTATATATTTATTCTCTTCGAAAGAATATACCTGTCTTTGTATTTTTTGTGCTTGTTTTTTGCTCGCTAATTTCTTAAGTTTTAAGATTAGATCGCGTGATTTTTTCGCTGTTAGAAACTTACTAGCCTGTATAACATCGATTAACATTTTCACCTCTGCAAGCTCAAATTCTCTCTCTACTAAAGCATAGGTATTTTCAACTACGATATTGAATCCATAATCTTGTAGTAATTCTATATCCTTATATAAAGTTTTTCTCTCAACAACTATTTCTTTTTTTAAAAGTAAAGAAGTTAATTCTTTTACACTTAAATAAGTATTTTCATCGCTATAGTCTCTCAATATTTCTAATAAGTACAATAGCTTTAATTTTTGATATCTTCCTTTTTCCATAAATTTTGCTCCTTATATACACTTATGTATATAATAACAACTATTTACGATTTTTTCTATCATTTTTTTAATTATTTTCATCTCTTTTTAGAACTTCTACAATTACAGAACCACTAGTAACAAAACATACTTTAACAAAGAACTTATCTCCTACTTTATCGTAAATTCTTCCTGCACTTTTCGTACCTTTTGCGACAGTTCTGCAAGAATTCCCTACATAACCAACTTTACCAAAAGTCTTCATCATAACTTTTATAGCTTCTTCATCATAATCATTATCAAACTCTTTCTCACAGCTTATAACATCTCCTACTTTAAAAACTGTTATTCCGAAATAATGTTGCATTCCTGTAATTGTAATATAATCTTTTTCCATTTTTAATCACCTCTTCGTTTTGTGATTTAATTATAACAATACATCTGTCCATTTTTTTGGACTTGTAATGAAAAATTATAAAAAAAAGAACTTAGATTAAAATTTAACCTAAGTTCTTTGTAAAATTATTCTATTACTTGTTTAAGATGCTAGCACAACGTGGGCATAAACCTTCTTCGTTTACTTCATCAACGATGTTCCAACAACGTTCACAACGGTGTCCTTCGGCTTTAGTTACTTTAACAGTAGCAAGATCATAAGCTACACCATCATTTTCTTTAACCTCTACTTTACTTACGATGAAGAATTGGTTTAAGTTAGCAACAGAGTTTAATAACTCAACTACTTCTGCATCACTGCTGTATACCTCAACAGCAGCTTCTAGAGATTTACCGATAACTTTTTCATTACGGCTTTCTTCTAATGCTTTATTCACATCATCACGAACTTCTAGAAGTTTATCCCATTTAGCTTCTAAATCAGCGTCTTCAATTACATTTTTAACTGGGAAGTCAGTTAAGTGTACAGACTCAGCATCTTCGTATGGCATATTGTCATATACTTCTTCAGCTGTGAATGAAAGAATTGGAGCAAGTAATCTAACAGATTTACTTAATACTGTGTAAAGAACTGTTAACATACTTTGACGTTTTTGAGAATCTTCACCTTCGATATAAAGGATATCTTTACCGTAGTCAAGGTAGAATGAAGATAATTCAACGTTAAAGAAGTTGATTAGTTCAGTAGTAATACTGTTGAATTGGTAATTTTCATAGTAGTCTAATACTTTCGCTACAACTTTTTCGAATTTAAGAACCATGTATTTGTCTAGTTCTTCAAGGTTTTCATACGCAACTAAATCAGTTTTGTTGTTGAAGCTTCCGTTGTATAAGTTTCCTAATAAGAAACGGAAAGTATTTCTGATTTTTCTGTATGTTTCAGAAACTTGTTTTAAGATATCTTTAGAGATACGAACGTCTTGAGTGTAGTCTACACTTGCAGACCATAGACGGATAATCTCAGCACCTAATTCTTTACCTACATCGTTAGGAGAAATAACGTTACCTAATGATTTACTCATCTTATTACCATTACCGTCCATAACGAATCCAGCAGATACTAACTCTTTATATGGAGCTACTCCAGATACCGCTACAGAAGTGATAAGTGAAGAGTTGAACCATCCACGGTATTGGTCACTTCCTTCTAGGTATAAGTCAGCTGGGTATGTTAAATCTTCGCGGATTGCACAGCATCCTTGGTGAGATGTTCCAGAATCGAACCATACGTCCATGATGTCCATTTCTTTAGTGAATTCACCGTTTGGACTTCCTGGGTGAGTATATCCTTCTGGTAATAATTCTTTAGCGTCTTTGTAGAACCAAACGTTTGATCCTTCTTCTTCAAAGATTTTCGCTACGTGTTCGATTAATTCGATATCAAGGATAGCTTCTCCATTTTCAGCGTAGAATACAGGAATTGGCACACCCCATACACGTTGACGACTGATTACCCAGTCACCACGGTCACGAATCATGTTATATAATCTTGGTTTACCCCATTCACTGTAGAATTTAGTGTTATCTACAGCTTCTAATAATTCAGAACGGAATGCATCAACAGAACAGAACCATTGAGGTGTAGCTCTGAAGATAATTGGTTTTTTACTTCTCCAGTCATGTGGGTATGAGTGAGTAATATCTTCTTGTTTTAATAACGCTCCAGTTTCAGCTAGATGAGCGATAATGTCTTTGTTCGCATCGAATACAAATTTACCAGCGAATTGTCCAGCTTCTTCTGTAAGAACACCTTGGTTATCAACTGGTGATAATACTCCAAGTTTGTATTGTAATTGACCAACAAGATAGTCATCAACCCCGTGTCCAGGTGCTGTATGAACTAAACCAGTCCCTGAATCAAGAGTTACATAATCAGCTAAGATTAATGTAGATGTTCTATCTAAGAATGGGTGTTGACATAATAAGTACTCTAAATCTTTACCTACTAATACTTCACCAGTTTCATAGTTTTCCCAACCGAATTTTTCAGCTAAGAACGCTACTCTTTCTTTAGCAACTAAGTAGCTTTCTCCATTGTATTTAACAACTTGATATTCGAAATCTGGGTGAACAGCGATACCTAAGTTCGCAGGTAGTGTCCAAGGAGTAGTTGTCCAGATAACAAACTTAGTTCCTTTTTCAACTGCACCATTTTCACTAACTAGGTCAAATGCAACATAAATAGATGGTGAAGTGTGATCGTGGTACTCGATTTCAGCTTCAGCTAAAGCAGACTCTGAAGATGGTGACCAATAAATAGGTTTTAATCCTTTGTAGATATAACCTTTGTCTACCATTTTACCAAATACACGGATTTGCTCAGCTTCAAATTTTGGATCAAGAGTTAAGTATGGGTTTTCCCAATCTCCTAGTACTCCAAGTTTTTTGAAATCAGCGCGTTGTTTATCAACTTGTTTTAATGCATAATCTTTACATTTATTTCTGAATTTGTTAGCTGGCATAGATTTTCTATCAACACCATTGTTTACCAATACTTGCTCGATTGGAAGACCGTGAGTATCCCAACCAGGAACATATGGTGAAACAAATCCATTCATATTTTTATATTTAACGATAAAGTCTTTTAAGATTTTGTTTAATGCGTGTCCAATGTGGATGTTACCATTCGCGTATGGAGGTCCATCGTGAAGAACATATGAAGGTTTCCCTGCATTTTTTTCTAATATTTTATTGTATAAATCCATTTCTTCCCAACGTTGTAGGAATTGAGGTTCTTTATTTGGAAGATTTCCACGCATTGGAAACTTCGTATTTGGCATTAATAATGTATCTTTTAATTCTACCATTTTATCTCCTTTCAAAATAAAAAACTCTTAGTAAAAGTTATAGAGGGCGAAATGTATCCACGGTACCACCTCTTTTAACTCCTACCAAGAGCACTTGTTTGTTCTATTAAAATTATTACACAATAAAGTGATAACTCCTATGCTTCTATAAAACTTTCCACCAACCAGTTTCTCTCTAAAACTCCACATAGTCGTCTTGTCTTTATTTACGATATGTTTATTATATTACATTAAGAATAATCTTTCAAGCATTTTATGTGAATTTAATATAAAATTTTCTGAAAACATTTTAAAATTTATAAAAAGACTTTAGCAGAACCATATATATAAGATATGAATAATCTCCTCATTCTTTTACATAGTTTTTCTAAAGTCTTAATTTATTTTTTATCCTCTAAAATAATTTTTTATAGCTGCAGAACCATATTGTAAGATTTGCTTTTGTGTTAGTGAGGCAGTCACATTAACATTTCCACCTGCGACTTCCACATTGTCAATCGTAACAGGAACATCAAGTGATTTAATTTTAATTGTATTACCACTCACTCCAACTCCAGTTCCTGTTAGTGCTTCTTTTAAATATTTTTCCAAAGCAAAATCAGGAATTGGAACTTTACCGATTTTAGCATCTTCTAGTACTAAGTCCACAGAATTATTTGCACCTACTACTTTAACATTCGTGTTAATCATCGTATCCCAAAGTCCTAGTTTAACCGGTAACTTCGCTTCAATATGATTTCCAACTAATTTATAACTTCCGTTTAATAATTCTGAATCTTTTTCAACTGCATTTTTAAAGATTGATAAAAATGTATCATTATCAATTTTTAGTGACGTAGACACTTTTGAATTA
>CALHQV010000002.1 GCA_938038035.1 uncultured Gemella sp.
TAGATTTAACAAAATAGATTTAAAATAAAAGTAAGAAAAAGCACCAGTAAAAATACCAGTGCTTAAGGATCTAATAAAAAATGAATAATTTGTAACGATGTTACAACAAATAGGATTTATTTATACCTATATTATACCATATAAATGCTGTTTTATCAAGGTTTCATGTAATTACTTAAAATTACAAAGAATTTAAACGGCTTCTAAGCGTTCTGATTGTCAAAGGGTGTAATTACATTACCTAACCTTTAAAAGTCTTACCACGTCCATTATATGAGGTGGTTTTTAAAATCATTTATTAATTTCTTTGATATGTGCTAGATAGAAAGGAAATGATAAAAATGATTAAACAATATACAAAAAAGTCAGACGGAAAGAAGTATTATACAGTACATATTTATCTTGGAAAAGATGAGATCACTGGAAAAGATAGATATACAACTAGACGCGGTTTTAAAACTAGAAAAGAAGCTCTACTTTGTGAAGCTAAGATTAAAACTGAAATAGCTACTAACGGCTTATTAAATACAGATGTTACAACATTTAAAGAAATATATGAATTATGGTACGAGGGTTACCAACATACTATTAAAGAAAGTACTTTACTAGTCAATCAACATATATTTAATTTATTGCTTGCTAAATTAGAGAATATACAATTAAAAAAACTTACTCTACCTTACTGTCAAAAAATCATAAACAATTACAGCAAGAGTTTTTCACTTGCTGTGCTCAAAAAAATAAAGATCTATGGTAGCATGATTTTAGATTATGCTGTTAAGATGAAAATTATATACAGTAACCCAATGAAAGATGTACTATTACCTAAGCCAAAAGATGATATTACTTCAGATGATAAGGATAAATATTACTCTAAAGAAGAATTAAAGAAATTTCTTACTTTAGTTGATAATGAGAACGATATAAAACTTACTGCAATGTTTAGGGTGTTAGCTTTCACTGGTATTCGTAAAGGTGAGTTACAGGCTCTTAACTGGGAGGATATTGACTTCACCAACAATACAATTAATATAAACAAGACTTTAGCATTGAATACAGAAAAAAAGGTAGTTGTTCAAACTCCAAAAAGTAAAAGTAGTGTTAGAAATATTAGTATTGATGAGCAAACCGCTAATATTTTAAAACGTTGGAAACTCAAACAAAGAGAAAGATTTTTAATGATAGGTACAAGAGTAAAGAAACATCAACCTTGTTTTACTGAAGAGGTAACAAACTCTTATTTATACCTTAACTTTATGAATGCTAATTTAAAACGTATTTGTAAAAAACATGATTTTAAAGAAATTAAAGTACATGGCTTTAGACACACACATTGTAGTTTATTATTTGAAAGTGGCTTCACTATTCAAGAAGTACAAGATAGATTAGGTCACTCTGACTTAAAAACAACAATGAGTATTTATGCTCACGTAACAGAAAAACAACGAGATAATATGGCTGATAAATTTGCTAAGTTTATGGCTTTATAATAATTACATTGTCAAAACATTGTCAAAAGGCAAAACAAAAAGCCTTAAACGTTGATACTTTAAGGCTTCTCTAACTTTATTATTTAGTTTCTCTGTGTAAAGTCACTTTTTTTAATCTTGGACAGTATTTTTTAAGTTCAATACGGTCTGGATTATTTCTTTTGTTCTTTTTAGTAATGTAGTTTCTGTCACCACATTCTGTACAAGCTAATGTTACATTTACGCGCATTAATATAACCTCCTATAAAATTTAATCTTAACAACTTTTTCATACAACAAAATATATTATAACATTACTTTATAAATATTTCTAGTATAAAATACAAAATTTTTAAATTTTTTTAAAGAAAAATATTTTGACGTAAAAGTATTCTACTGATTATTCACCAAATACTTTATAATAATCTTGTTTGAATTTTTCAATACCAATATCAGTTAAAGGGTGTTTAACCATTTGTTTAATTACATTATATGGAACAGTAGCAATATCACATCCTAATTTTGCACATTCTGTAACATGAATTGGATTTCTGACACTTGCTGCAATAATTTGTGTATCAATATCATTATTCGCAAAAATTTCTACTATTTCTTCGATTAATAGTAATCCATTGTGAGCAATATCGTCTAATCTACCTAAAAATGGAGATACATATGTTGCTCCTGCTCTTGCTGCTAGTAAAGCTTGAGTTGGGCTAAAGATTAACGTAACATTAGTTTTAATTCCCTCTTTTTTCAGTACATTTACTGCTTTAAGACCATCTTCTGTCATCGGAATCTTAACTACCATATTAGGATGAATTTTAGCAATTTCTCTAGCTTCTTCTACCATATCTTTCCAATCAGTTGTCGTCGCTTTTACTTCTCCACTTATTGGTCCATCTACAATTGATGCAATCTCCTTAATAACCTCCTTAAAATCGCGTCCTTCTTTAGCGATTAAAGATGGGTTAGTTGTAACTCCACAAACTACCCCTAATTCATTAGCATTTTTAATATCTTCTACATTGGCTGTATCAATAAAAAATTTCATTATTATTGTTCCCCTCTCATTTGTTAATACATTAATAATAGCACATTTAAAAAGCGGTTTCAAATTTATAGATTTCATTGCATATATTTGTTTATTGTTTTTTAATTCAATATATGATAGAATAACACTATAATTAGGAGGCAGATTAGATGAAGAAATTTTTAGAAAAAGTACCATATTTAATTTTTTCTTTCTTTTTATTTATAATACTCCCTCTGTGTTCTTACTTTATATCGAATAGATCAGGTATGATAATATTGCTATTGATTATTCTATACCCTGTTATTAGTTTTCTAATATCGTTTCTATATGCATATAATAAAGAAGACTTTAGCTATATTTTCTCATTTATTATAGGGATTTTTCACATTATATCTTGTTTAATTATTTTGAACTTCGATATTCTTATATACGGTTTAGGATATATATTCTTCAGCCTTTGTGGTCAAGGGACTGGATTTTTAATTGGGAAGTTTCTAAAACATAAAAAAAGAGCTAAACAGAGTTAGTTAAATTCAATAAAAAAAGGAGAGGTGTTTTACACAGAGTAATCACTTTTCCTTTTTTATTATTTTATTTAAATATATATGTTCTATATTTCATATCCCAAAAGCATTCCGCCTTCTTCTCCATAGAAACTACAAATCCCAGAAGTAGGTACAGCTATAAATTCAATATCAGAGAATTTTTCTTTTAATTTTTCTTCTATTTTTTTACATATATTTTCATTATTTCTATGAGTTATTACAGCTCTTCCACCTTTATACCCAGCTTTAATCATCTCATCAACTACTGTTGAAATAGCTTTTTTCTCACCACGAACTTTATGTAGTAAGTGTAAAGTTCCTTCATTACTTGCCTCTCCTACCATACGCATATTTAATAATCCCACAACAGCTGCAGCAAGCTTAGATAGTCGTCCATTTTTTACTAAATTATCTACCTTCTCTAGAGAAAAAATAAGTTTTGTATTTTTTTGATACTCATTCATTTTTGCGACTACTTCATCGAAAGATAATCCTTCTTTAATTAGTTCATTTATCTTAAGAAGAAATAAGTCGTTTTGCCCTCCTGCTGAGAGAGTATTTACAATATGAATATTGACATCCTCATCTTCTTCTTTTAACATTTTTTCGCCAATTACTGCACTATTATAACTTCCTGACATTCCGCCAGTTAAAGTTAAAACTATTACATTTTTTGCACCTCTATATGCTGATAGATATGCCTCTGGACTTGGGCAAGCTGATCTTGCTGCTTCTGAACTAGCATACATCTCACTCATCATTTCATCAATATCTAAATCTAAAGTATCTACATATACCTTATCCTCTATTTGCAATGAAAATGGTACTCTCTCATAAGTAACATTCTCAGCTTTATTGGGAATTTCTCTAAAATCGCACGCAGTATCAACTACAATCTTCCACTCCATCATTTACCTCCAAGTGTATTTATTTTAATTTTCCAACTAAATCATGTGTTTTTTTATATAATCTTACAGTATCACAAGCTGCAACTATTACATCAGCTAATCCATCTCTCTTTTCTCCATTCATGCACATAACAAAGTTATCGTACATTTCTTCAGAATTTCCTTCTGAAGTCAGGCTATTTATTGTCTTACTAATTTCTTGAATTGAAAATACATTTTTTAAGCATGTGATAACTATTAATCTTGCTAATTGTTTTCGATTATACTTTTTCTTAATCGGTTTATCCAGATGACCATTTTTAACATAATTATTTATCATTGCGGCTGTTAGCCCTTTATCATCATCTACAATTGAGGAACTATCTAATTGATTTACGTATAATAACACTTGATCTAAATACAAGTCAAGATTTGGTAATTCAGACCATTTTGGATATACTTTATTCAAATTTTCACCTCCATTTTATCTAGTTTTGATAATCACATTATATAGTTTTTAAAAATTTTAGTCAAGTGATTATACAAGTGAAAATAAAAAAGATTTTGTAGTATTTACATTTACTACAAAATCTTTTTATTATTTGGCTAATTTAATTTTTTTATTAATTCCTCTTCTCATATATAGATAATAGAATAATACACCTAGGGCATAAACAGCTAGTCCAATTATCCATCCTATCCATAACCCTTCTATACCAATCCCTTGTTTAAATACAAAATAGTATGCTGTAGGAATTCCTACTAAATAATACCCTATAAACATTACAACACAAATTGGTACTACTTTTTTATATCCACGTAGGACTCCTGCTAATGCTGAGGCAAACGAATCACAAGTAGCAAAACCAATTGCAAATAATAATAACTCTGCTGTTAATGTGATTACTCCATTATCATTAGTATACAGATGTGGAATTTTCGTATCAAACAACAAGACGATTAATCCTGCTATACTCGAAAATATCATTCCCATTATTACCGTTAATTTTGTATACTCTGTTGCCAATTTATAATCTTTAGCTCCGACATGAAATGCTATTATAATTGTTGCAGTATTTGCAACACTAACTGGTAAAGTATATAAAAATCCAGAGAAATTTAACGCGGCCTGATGAGAAGCGATGATTGTCGTATCAAAACGTGAAACCATTAAAGATAACGTTGAAAAGACAACAGTCTCAAGTGCTGTAGCTAGTGCTATAGGAATTCCTAGTTTAAAGATTTCTCCCCATTTTTCAAATCTTACTTTTTCTTTTTCAAATATTTTATACTTATTAATTTTAGGATTCGTTAATACTATAAATAACGCTATGAAAAATAGTACTGTATACGTCACTGAAACTGCTACTGCATTTCCCGCACCACCAAGCTCAGGCATACCAAATTTTCCAAAAATGAAACTATAAGCAAAGAATACATTTACAGGTACAGATACTATCATCATTATCATCGATAATCTTGTTAACCCTAAACTATCTATAAACGAACGTAAAACTACATATAAGAAGATAGATAGTACTCCAAAACTTTCATAAAACAGATAGTTCTTAGTTATCTCTGCAATATTACTATCCATGCCTAATTGATCTACTATTGGTGTTGCTAAAGTATTCAGTCCAATAATTAAGACAATACTAATTATTACAGCTATGTACAGAAATTGTCTAACTACTGTGGGAATCTCTTCTTCTTTATTTTTTCCAATTAGCTGTGAAACTATCGGGATTAATGCTAAGACAATCGCATTTAAAGTATACATAATTGGATTCCAAATATTAACACCCATACTCACACCAGCTAAATCTGTAGGACTATAATGTCCCGCCATAAACGTTCCAATCATACCAGATGAATATGAAATTACTTGATAAACTAAAACTGGTAATAGCAATTTAATAAAAATACTTGCACGTTCAGAAAAGTTTTTCCCTTGATACATAACCCCTCCTATAATTTACATAATATTATTTTTTCAAAACACAAAAAAAATCCAAAAGCGAATTTACTTTTAGATATCATCGATTTATACTATATGCAACCGAGACTTGAATAGATTAAAAAACCGTTAGTCTAATCGACAACTCAACCTCAACAAAAACTCACACCCACAATAGACTTACTTAATGCTGCTTCCTTCCGGACCTGACATGGTTCATAAGTATTGCGTCGTAAGGTGCCTTAGTCTCAACATTACGTGTTAAACTCGACATTCCCTATTCTACCCGCATCTCGGTATTCGGTCTTGCTAAAGCGGATTGCAAGTACAGGGCACCGCTAACTCCCCACCTAGCATTTTTTAATTATATCAAATTTAAAAATAAAAAGCAAGAAATAAATTATATTTTAAATCAAAATAAACTCCAGATCAGAAAAGTATCAATTAATTCGATAAATATCATACTTTCCTAATTTGGAGTTTACTATTAATTTATTTTTTTAATTTATCTAATTCATTAAGTTCTAAGATACATTCAGTTTCATTAACAACTAAACAAGGAATACCGATTTTCATATTACCTCTTATTCCTTCGAACTGTGAATATGTATCTCTAACATATAGGAATTCTTTAAAATTTCTTAATGAAGTCATTACTTCAACTTCTCTATATGTAATCCCTAATTCTGATAATTTTTCTTTAAATGGTGCTGTATCTGGACAGCTTTCTGCAAAATATAAAATATATTCCATTATCTACTAATCTCCTTTTTAATTCACTAACACTATTATATCACTTTTATCGTTTTCTTTGTATTTTTACCCTCTGAATTGAAGATGAAAATACTGATGCAAGTAATATCCCCATAGCGATTGCTCCAGCTTGAAGTATTGTCTCTATACCTACCTTAGATGCTACTCCATAATTCTTAGTTACAATATTTTGCATAGTATTATACATACCATAACCTGGAACTAAAGGTACCATACCTGTATAAATAAATATAGTTGCTGGTAATTTTAAAATCTTAGAGGCATTCGTAGAAAGAACACCTACACAGACTGCTCCAAGAAAACTACTTACTACAACATCTGCTAATAGCAAATTAGTCACTACATGGACCAACCAACCGATGGCACCAATTAACCCACAAGTAAATATGGACTTCTTAGGTGCATTAAAGAAAATACCAAAAGATGCACTAACCACAAAACCAGCTATAAATTGTATAAAAATATTATTCTCCATAGTTTCTCCTTACACCAATTTTAATCCCATAACAACACCAAGCGCAATAGCTGTAGATACAAAGATTGCTGCTTGTATTCCTATCATTCCAGACAGATAATCCCCAGCCATAAAATCACGAACAGCATTTGTGACCTGAACTCCAGGAACAAGAGGCATCAAACTCATAATAATAATACTAAATGGATTATGTATTAAGAAAATTTTATTTAATAACAATACTAATACTGTTGCAATAAATGCCCCCAAGAAATTACTTACAAATAGTGTCAGCTTATATTTCGAAGTAAATGTTATAAATGCAGCCTGTATAGCCATTATTACAAATGCAACCAGACTATCCTTAAAAGTTCCTCCAAACATTATTGCAAAAAATGGAGCAGATAAGGTTAGAGCAACTATAACCGAAGTAGTTGAATATCTTTTTTTCGCCTTTACCTCTTTCATTTTTTTAAATGCATAGTCTAGAGTACATCCTCCCATTACCATCTTTCTAGATATATCGTTTAGAAGTGCAATCTTCTCTAAATCACGATCTCCCAAAACAACCCTTCTCATTGTCGTATAAGTATTGTCGTTGTATGTAAAAGATACAATAATAAAGTTATACGTAACTAAAATATTCGCCGCTTTAATATTATCAAATGACTTATAGATTCTATTTACTGTATCTTCAACTCTATATACTTCTGCTCCGTATGACAACATACTTTTAGCGATTTTTACACTAAAGTTCAGTAGCTTTTTAGCTTCTCTTTCATCATGTATAGATTGCAACATACCTTTCCCTCCCGATTATAAGAATTTTAAGAAATAATATCTAATATTTTTTTATATTTATTTTT
>CALHQV010000003.1 GCA_938038035.1 uncultured Gemella sp.
GTAAATAGTAATGTTACTAATACTATTAATACTTTCTTCTCCCAAATTCTTCTTAACAGTAGCATAATGTCTAACTGTATTAAATCTTTTTCTTGATTATCCATTATAATTATTTATCCTCTCTTTATATTATTTTATTCATTAATAGTTTTTCTTGATTTTTTTCAAATAATTCATAAGCTATTGTCGGTCCGTATTTTTTCTCGATAATGTCATACGCTTCTTTCATATATGTTCTTCGAGAATCCATATTATGCATGTCACTTGCGATGAAGTGAACTAATTCTTCATCTAAGTATTTTTTAGCACGTTTTTTGTAGTGTTTGTGTTTATCACCGATAAGTTTCGGTTTTAGAACACTAGCTGCATTAACCTGGATGTAAGCACCCATGTTAATTAACTCTTGAACACCTTTTTCATCTACATCATTATATCTTTCAACATGTGCTACCACTGGAGTTAGTCCAAGTAGTATAACCTTGTTCAGTGCTCTGTGGATTTCTTTATAACGCATTTCATAAGGAAACTCTACAAGTACATAGTCAGTTTCCGCTAATCTTGGATATACTCCACTTTCGATTTTTTCAATTTCTCCTTCTTTGTAGTAGACCTCACTACCTAAGTAAACTCTTAGGTCTTCAGCTACCTCTGCAGCGATTTCTTCTACTCGTTTGAAGTTTTCTCTGATTATTTCTATGTCTGTTTCGAACATTCCGCGTCTTCTGTGAGGTGTTGCGATAATCGTTCTAACACCTTGTCTATAGCTTTCTTCTAGTAAATCACGCGTATCTTTTTCAGTTTTTGCACCGTCATCTACTCCAAAGACTATATGGGAATGTATGTCTATCATTCTAATTCCGTCTCTCATCTACTTACCTTCCAATACTTCTTTAATATTTTCTGTAACTTCTGTTAAACTTTGTTCATTAATCTGTGTCATGTATAATGTTGCTCCAGGCATTGCATATGAAGGTAGCCCCATAGTTCCAGTTCCTGTTAGTGCTTGTGATGTCACGTTATAATCTTTACCTGCACTTAGCTGTTCATTCGCAAGTCCTATAGCTGTTTCTATCGGCATATTTGTCTGAATTGATTCACTTAGTTCTTTAATAACACTTTGGTAGTTTGATAAACCTTCTTTCGAAGTTATTTTCTTAATTATCGCAGTGATAACTTTTTCTTGGTTTTTACCACGGTCATTATCTCCACCAGCAAGGCCGTATCTTTCGCGAACAAATCCAAGAGCTTTCTCTGCATCTAAATGAACTAATCCTTGAGGGAAGCTATATTTACCATGAAGTGATGTGAACGCCTGATCATTATACACATCTACCCCACCAACTGTATCAATTAATTTTAGGAATGATGTGAAGTTAAGTCTAGCATAGTAATCTATTTTAATACCATATAGATTTTCTAGCGTATGGATTGAAGAATCTACTCCATACAGACCTGCGTGTGTAAGTTTGTCATATTGGTTATTTCCACCATCGGCGATTTTCACATAAGAGTCACGTGGTGTTGTCGTTAATAAGATTTTTCCAGTTTTTTTGTTAACTGTCATAATAATATTAACGTCTGAACGACTGACACTAGATACCGGGCCATATGTATCGATACCACTTATGTACACGTTGAATGTGTCACCTGCATTTTGTTTTGCTTTTGAACTTACAGATTTTGTTATTTTATATTCATAGATTTTTTTCGTTTTATCTCTGAAATCTGCATGTTGACTAGTAATAAGATCTTCGAATGAACTATTAAGAATCATCGCT
>CALHQV010000004.1 GCA_938038035.1 uncultured Gemella sp.
AGTTTTCTGATGCTTAATAAGCACGTTTCAAGACACCAACACACTATAATTATAAAGTAACTGCAATGCTTCATCTTTATTCATAAAATGAATATTACTTTAGTAATTAATAAATTCTAAAAATATGATAATTTTCAGCTATTTGTAATTCAAATTTTCTTCAGAATATAGTATAATAGATAGGATAATTATTTATGGAGGGATATATGTTTAATTATCCTAATAAGAAAAGTAATTTTATTCAAAAAACCAAGTATTCTAATCGAGGTATGGAACTTGAAGAAGACATTAATTTTGCGAATAAATATTACTTAAATAATGACATTGCAGTTATTCATAAAAAACCTATTCCAATTCAAATAGTAGAAGTGAATTATCCTAACAGATCGAGTGCTATGATTACCAAAGCGTTCTATAAAACTCCTTCTACAACAGATTACAACGGTCTTTGGAATGGAAAATATATTGATTTTGAGGCTAAGGAGACTAATTCGGCCACTTCATTTTCTTTAAATAATATTCACGAACATCAAATAGAACATATGAAAAAAATTTTAATTCATGGAGGGATTACTTTTATTATCGTTAGATTTAAAAAAATCGATAAAACATTCATACTCCCATTTAAAAAATTCATATTTTTCTATGATCGCGCTAAAAATGGTGGTAGAAAGTCTATAAAACTTAGTGAATTTGAAGAAGCTGCATTCGAATTATCATTTAACTACAAAATAAGATTAGATTACATAACTATTATAAAAAATAATGAAAGTGAGTTTTAATAACAGATGAAAACTTTATTCAAATATATTAGTTCCATCTTTTTTTCAATGTGCTTAGTATTATTTTTTGCTATTTTAATACTATTTGCAAAAGAATTAAAGGATGTTCCAGATATTACTCAAGCTAATTTACAAGATCCATTATCATCAGAAATTTATGATAAAAATCTTAATCTAATAGCTACAGTTGGAGCTGAAAAAAGGGAATACGTTTCGATAAATGATATTCCTAAAAATATTACAGATGCTGTACTTTCTACAGAAGACTCTAGATTCCAATCACATATTGGTATTGATCCTATTCGTCTTATCAAAGCAGTACTTGTGAATATTCGTTCTAATTCAGCACAACAAGGTGCTAGTACAATTACACAACAGGTAGTAAAAAATTCACTACTGACATCTGATAAATCATTACAAAGAAAAATTCAAGAAGCTTATCTATCCCTTAAATTGGAAAACAGATATTCTAAAGATGATATATTAGAGATGTACATGAATAAAATTTACTATTCTGACGGTCAATACGGTATTAAAACAGCAGCTAAATACTTTTACAATAAAGAATTAAACCAATTAACATTACCTCAAGTTGCCCTTTTAACTGGTATGCCTCAACAACCAATTCTATATAATCCATATGATTATCCAGAACAAGCAAAAGAGCGCCGCAATACAGTATTATACGCACTTCTAAATAATGATAAAATTACAGAAGATGAATATAACAATGCAATTAACACACCTATTCTGGACGGAATAGTTGAAAAAACAAAAGAAGAACGTGCAAACCAGCACACTTATAATCCTAAGTTTGCTGCATATATTGATCAAATAACAAAAGAATTAAAAGAAAATCAAAACTTTGAAAATACTAAAGATCCTCTTTCAATGGGATTAAAAATATACACTAACTTAAATCCAGAATTACAAACATATGTTCAAAACATGCTAGATAATCAAAGTACTCCTATGAAACCTCATGCTTCTCAAGCTGCTATATCAGTCCTTAATACGAAGACCGGACTTATAGAAGCAATTGGTGGTGGAAAAAATTACAAAGCTGGAGGATATAATTATGCAGTTGATGCCCGTGTTCAACCAGGTTCATCAATTAAACCATTAATTGATTACGCTCCTGGTATAGAATATTATGGATGGGATTCTCAAACTACATTCTCAGATACACCTTATCAAATTGCTGGAACTGATTTCTATATCCAAAACTGGGACAGACTTTACCACGGTACAGTTACTATGAGTACTGCTTTATCTTGGTCTTATAACATTCCAGCGGTTCGTGCATTCGAAACAGTTGGATACGAAAGATCTAAACATTTCGCCGAAAAACTAGGTATACCTGTAACAAAAGATGAACCAACTACAGCTATTGGAGGAAACGTAGATGGAGTTTCTACTCTTCAAATGGCTGGTGCATTCGCATCTTTCGGTAATAAAGGATATTACAATAAACCTTCAACAATAGTTAAAGTATTTAACGCAAATGGTAAAGAACTATCTAGTATTAAAGATGAACCTGTTAAAGCAATGTCAGAAGAGACTGCATATTTAATAACAAATGTGTTAAAAGGTGTACTTTCTAGTAATGGTACTTCTCCAAACGGTAAAGTGGCTAACTTTGATATGGCAGGTAAGTCTGGTTCAAGTACATTCGATGATTCTGCTTACTATAATTATGGTATAGATGTTGTAAACTCTACTAAAGATAGTTGGATGATTGGTTACACAACTGACTATACAGTTGCCGTTTGGCAAGGAGCTGATATAGTAGACTCAGCTGCAAAAGCATTGTCTTCAGAACAAGCGAAAACTACACAGGTAATTATGGCAGATGTAATGAAAAAAGTTTCAGATAAACAAGTACCTCCTGCCTTTGAAAAACCTGCAGGAATTGAAACAAAAAATGGTGTAGAGTATGCTAAGGAAAGAAATACAGAAACTGACTATATGTACGCAGGTACAGATAGAGATGCTGTTTATCAAGCTGCTATCGCTCAAAAACAACGTGATAGCCGTTCTGCTCTTACAACAGTATTCAACTCTTTAACAAATTCTACTAATAGAGCAAACGGTGCTGTTCCTGCTCAAAATCAAAGACAAACTGCAGGTAGAACAACTGCAAATAATGCTGCTCGTACAAATAGAGCAACAAAACAAACAAGACGGTAATATATAAAAAGAATCGTGAACAACTTCACGATTCTTTTTATTGACTGTGACTTGATTCATATCAACAGATGATTTCACTACAACTTCCATTCGATTGACATTTCCGACAGAATCATACTCTATCTTAATATCATCAATTAAATTGGTCTTTCTATACTGCATATTCAACGGTTTCAACGAAGCAAAAGAAACTGAAATTCGATTTCCTTCTACCGATACATCATAATTCACCGTATCTCCCATTTGAATTGCCAAAGATTCTGTATCGTTATCTTGATTTTGAACCAATGACACCGTTTTTTGTTTTTCCTGATTCGGTGTTGACGGGTTCATCGGATCAGCTGGCGGAATCGGCTGTATCTCCATTGGTTTTACCCCAACTCCTCTTCCGTCTTCCATATCCATCTCCTCCTCAAAAAGGTTTGAACCTGTTCCTTCCGAAAAAGATGTCAAATATAATATTTTATTATAATCCAAATCAAATTCTTTAATCGCAAAACTGAGCGGAATCAAAGAACGGTTATTTACAATTTGAACTTTTGTACCTTTATCGAAAGACACCTTCTTATTATTTTTATAATAAAAATCTGACAATCGGTTTCTACAAACAACAAACGGGTGTTATTATGCATATAAGATATTATTATTTGAGGTTAAGTGACTGATATATCTTTTATAATACATGATTATTACATAATATACTTTTTGATTTGCGCCTTATCCATGATGAATTAGCATTAGAGATTACCTCTCTGAACTTAGTTCA
>CALHQV010000005.1 GCA_938038035.1 uncultured Gemella sp.
ATGTCTTTCCTTTATTATAAAATTATAAATTGCATAACAAACAACAAAAAAATCTAGAAAGATTCCAATTATCCATACTGGCATACTCAATAGTCCAATATATTTTTTTGAAAATGAAGCAAGGAGCATAATGCTCATAGGGTATGTTGCCAGCACTGTTGCAATAACTGGATTGTCCAATTCTTTTTTTAATTTGTCAAATTCCAATACAAATTTAATAGTTAAAAGTATAATTATTATCAAAGATAATAGATTAAATAACAACTGTAGTGATGAGGAATATGGTTGTAATAAATTTCCTAATGCAGCAGAACCAAGTGCAAGGCCTGCGATAGGTGTTGGTAAACTTTTAATAATAGTCATAATAGCTCCTAATAATTTTCTCACCTTTAATTGTATACGATTAAAGATGAAAAATCAATATAAAATCCCATATACATAAAAATGTATATGAGATTCAATAATAAAGTTATTTAGCTAAACCTTCAGAAATTTTATCTAAGTTCCATTTCATCATACTGTAGTAGCTATCTCCGTTTTGTCCTGGTTCAGCGATTGAATCAGTGAAGATTTTTTCATAAATTGGAATGTTAGTATCTTTAGATACAGTTTGCATTGGACGTTCATCAACACTACTTTCTACGAATAGAGAAGGTACTTTAGTTTTACGTAATTTTTCTACTAGAGTTTTGATTTGATCTGGAGTTCCTTCTTCTTCAGTATTGATTTCCCAAATGTAAGCTGAAGGTACATTGTAAGCTTTAGAGAAGTATTTAAATGCTCCTTCACTTGTTACTATCATTTTTTTCTCTGCTGGAATATTGTTAAATTTATCTTTAGATTCTTTATCTAATTTAGATAGTTTTTCTAAATATGTTTTTAGATTTGCTTCGTAGAAATCTTTGTTTTTAGGATCTTTAGCTTCTAATTGTTTAGCAATATTTTTAGCGTATATCATACCATTTTCAAGGTTTAACCAAGCATGTGGATCTTCTTTACCTTTTTCGTTTTGTCCTTCAAGGTAAATTACATCAACACCTTCACTTACTGCGTAGTAATCTTTATTTTCTTCTTTTTTAGCATTCTGAACTAATTTAGTAAACCAAGCGTTACCACCAGTTTCCAGGTTTATACCGTTGTATAAGATAAGGTTTGCCTCAGATGTTTTCTTAACATCATCAGGAAGCGGTTCGTATTCGTGTGGATCTTGACCAACTGGAACGATACTGTGTAAATCAATTTTATCACCGGCGATATTTTTTGTAATATCGGCGATAATAGAGTTAGTTGCTACTACTTTTAGTTTAGTAGCTTCGTTAGAACTAGAACCTTGCTTAGCGCTAGAACAAGCAAATAGTCCAACAGCTAGTGTGAAAATAAGCGCTAGAAAACTTAATTTTTTAAAACCTAATTTTTTCATATAAGGTTCTCCTTTAATAAATGAAATACTAATTTTATTTTAGCTTGGGTTTATTTTTTAGTTTGTTAAATCGTTGTTTTGGAGCGATAAAGAAACTAATGGCAAAGATAATGGCGGATGTCAGTACAATGCTTGAGCCAGCCGCAACATTAAAGGTATAGCCAATGAAAAGTCCTAAGACAGATGCAATTGCCCCCAAGCTAGAAGACAAGATAATCATCGTTTTAAGACTGTTAGCGTAAAGATAAGCAGTAGCAGCAGGTGTAATCAGCATAGCAACAATCAAAATTGTTCCCACGCTTTGCATAGCTGTAACTGCAACCAGCGTCAAGAGAATCATTAAGAGATAATGATAAAAGTTGACTGGCATCCCCATCGCTTTTGCCAGAAGTGGATCGAAAGATGTAATCAATAATTCTTTGAAGAATAGTCCAATAATAATTAGAACAGCGATTCCTACACCAATTGTAATCCACATATCAATGTCTTGCACAGCTAAGATATTTCCAAAAAGAATATGGAAAAGGTCAGTTGAACTATTAGCAACTCCAATCAAAATGACTCCAAGAGCTAAAAAGGAACTAAAAGTTATTCCAATGGCAGTATCACTTTTGATAATTGAGTTTCCTTTGATAAAGGTAATAATAATCGAAGCAAGTAAACCAAAAGCTATAGCTCCGATAAAGAAGTCAATACCAAGTATGAAAGAAACTGCAACCCCTGGTAAAACAGCATGGGAAATAGCATCTCCCATTAAACTCATTCCGCGAAGGACGATAAAACATCCTACCGCACCAGCGACAATACCAATGATAATTGCGGTAATAAGTGCATTTTGTAAAAAATGAAAGTTATAAAGCCCATCAATGAATTCTTTAATCATTAGTACCACCCCCTAGGAAGAATAAATCTGTGCCATAAGCTTTTGTTAAATTTTCTCTTGTGAAGGTTTCTTCTGTTTTTCCATAGGCAATC
>CALHQV010000006.1 GCA_938038035.1 uncultured Gemella sp.
ATGACCCTTGATAGATCATAGCTTTCTTTTTAATATTTTGTATTTATAAATATTTTTTAAATAATATTACGCAATATTATCCATATCATACAATTTCTTATATTTATCATTTGTTACGTATAGTTCACTATGTGTTCCATCCATCTCTATTTCTCCATCTTTAATGAATATTATTCTATCCATATATTCGATAGAGTTTAGGTGGTGGGTAATCCAAACTATTGTCTTATCTTTGCTAGATTCAAAAATTGTAGTTAACAGTTCATGTTCTGTCTTTGGATCTAACCCTACAGTCGGCTCATCTAGTAGTAATAATTCGTTGTTTTGAATAATACTTCTAGCGAATGCTATACGTTGACGCTCTCCTCCTGAGAACCTACTTCCTGTTTCAAATACATTTGTATCTATTCCATCAGGAAGACTTTGTAATAATTTAGACAATTGAGCTTTTTCTAAACTCTCATTAATTTTATCTTCAATTTCAGCTTCTTCTGTTCCCGAATCTAAAAGTGCAAGTTTAAGATTTTCTCTAATCGTCATATCAAATAGATATGGTTTTTGGTTTAACAGTGAAATCTCTGTACCCAACATTGTTTCTGTTGGTTTTTTATCAAGAACAATAATCTCACCTTGATAATCTGTATAAGTACCTGTTAATAATTTCACCAATGTAGATTTCCCTACTCCACTTCTACCTAATATTGCTACCTTCTCACCTTTTTTAATAGAAAGTGATAAGTTATTTAAAATAGTTTTACCTTTTTCATATTCAAAAGATAAATTTTTAACGTCAATAATATTTCCTTCAGAATTTTTTGCATTAACTACTTCAACTTCTTCATCATCTTCTTGAGCATAAAATTCTTTTACTCTATTTATTGAAACTTCATATCCTGGAATGTGAGCTACAGCTTCACTTGTCATTACTGCTACACTCAGAACCGATAATACCATCATACAGAATGATGCAATATAGACATTTTCGATTACATTGTTAACTGTCATATTCCAACAACTATATATCATTAAGAAAGCTGTGGCACCTGCAAGTAGGTTAACAAAGTTTTCTCTTAAGTGAACGAATGTTTTAATTTTTCTTTCACGTTTTAAAAGTTTTTGTTCTTTAACTTGGTAGTCATCCATAAATTCATTTACTTTATTAGAAGAAATCCAATCGCTTAATCCAAAAATAGCACTAGTAAAATCACGATATAGGTTATATTTAGCTTCTTTCATAATTTGGAAGTTCTTTCTAGTAATTGTAAGTGAAGCGAATGGTACTACAAAAATTATAAAAATTCCAAATAGTGTTGCTAATAGTGCATAATTCATATCATACCCAAACATCACTGTAATGAAAATTACATATAATACTAATGAAATAATACTTGGGAATATTGTTTTTAGATAGATATTTTGCATATTTTCAATATCTTCAGAAATAATACCTAGTAAATCTCCAGATTTATATTCTTTTTTCAATTTCAATGCTTTAGGTTCTAATATTTTATACACTCTACTACGCATTTTTTCTATTATTCCTAAAACTAAATTGTGACTCACTAACCTTTGAATATAAGCAAATGTAGATTGTGCTAACGAGAATGTTCTTGTTAATACTGTAGGTACCTGTAGCATTAGGATATTTCCTATTTGTAATGATGCTTTACTGATTAAGTAACCTGATACGTACATTAACGCTGCTCCACTAATAACAGACATTAATCCTAAAAAGACTACTCCACTCATTACACCTTTATTCTTTTTAAGTTCTTTTCTTATTATTGAATTATTGTTCACTATAGCTACCTCCTACTAGATTAGCTTTCAATTCTTCAAAACGTGGTGAATTTTTAAATTCAACAACTTTCTCAAAATCACTAACCTTTCCTTGTTCTAGATTTAACACATAATCTACATTATTCAGCCAGTGCAGTCTATGCGTAGCTATAATTACAGTTCTACCCTTAAATAATTCCAGTAGTTTTTCTTTAATTTCAAACTCTGTTTCTATATCTAGGTGACTTGTAGGTTCATCTAAAATAATTACTTCTCTATTACTAATTAAAGCTCTAGCAATAGCAATACGTTGCGCTTGACCACCACTTAATTCTTGACCACCTTCTCCAATATTAGTGTCATAACCTTGTGGTAATGTAGAGATGAACTTATCTAAACCTACTAACTCACTAATTTCTTTTAAGTAATCTTCACTTATATTTTCATTAGAATAGAATAAGATATTATTACGAATTGTATCTGGAAAAATATAAGGGAATTGTGAGATATATGAGATATTGTTTGACCAGTGAACATTTTTTAAATTTGTAACTTCATCATTTATTAATATCTCGCCTTCACTTTGTTCATTAAATCCAGATAATAGTGAGATTAATGAAGTTTTTCCACTTCCACTTTGTCCTACAAGACAAATCTTTTCACCTTTGTTTATCGATAAAGTGATATTATCAAGAATTTTTTTATCATCTTTTATTAATCCTACATTTTGTAGTTTTATACTTTCTACATTTTCGATAGAAGATTTCTGAGAATTATTTTTCTCGTTGTTCACTATCATTCGATTAATATCTTCATAAGCCATTTGACCATCAAGCGTTGCATGATAATCTGTTGCGGCTTGTTTCATAGGTAAGAAAAATTCTGGAGCTATTAATAATACAGTAAGCGAAGGTAATAGCACTGTACTTCCATCTAATAGCAGAATCCCTAATCTAACAGCTAAAAGTGCAATTGCAATTGTTGTTAAGAAATCAAGTGCAAAGCTGTTTAAAAATGCTACACTAAGTGTCTTCATAGTACTTTGACGATACTCTTTATTTTTCTTTTCCATAATAGGTAAGTAATTTTTACTTACACCTAAGAATTTAAGTGTTTCTACACCACGAATTGTATCGATAAAGTTATTAGATAATGCTCTATACTTTTTATACTGTCTATTCGCCATATCTCTAGCGTTAATTCCTAATAGTATCATAAAAATAACGATAACTGGTATTACTGATATTATCATTAAGGCTGATACATAATCTGTATAGAATATAAAAATCACTACTAAGGTTGGGATAATAGCTCCGCGGATTTGTTTTGATACATTTAATTCAAAATACTGTTTTACTTTTCCTATTCCATCAATTGCTAAGGTTACTAGCTTCCCTGATCCTTCTCTTGATGTAAAGTCAGGTCCTAAATCAAAATAACTCTGAAGCAGTTTTCTTCTTAGTTCTGTTTCAAACTTAATTGCATGATTTTCTGTAAAATATTGTTGTAAGTGTAAGAACACTATCCTAAAAATAAAACCTATTAAAAAAAGAACACTATCTCTTACTACATTATCAAAATTTTTATTAAAAAGTCCCACTATGGCTTTTGCTAAAAAAGCAGCTTGTATAATTATACAAGCTGCTTCGAATATTGATAATATTAATAGTGTCAATGTAAGACTTTTTTTAACAGGAAGTTTTAATTTTGCTTCCTTTTTTTTCATTGACTAATACTCCAATTCATCTTCTTTAGTTAGTCGTTTTCTAAAAATAGAATATGACCAAACTTGGTATCCTAAAACGAATGGCAATAGGAATAATGCAACTATTGTCATAAGTCTTAGAGTATATACTCCACTCGCAGCATCATAAATAAATAGTGATTGACTAACATCATTACTGTTTATTATAGCACGTGGGAACATACCTGCGAAGACACTTAGAGTTAGGAACGCTAAAGTTCCTGATGTACTTAAGAATGCACCTAAGTCACGACCTTTAAAGTTTAAAACAAATGATAACACGAAGAATGCTACCGCTACTAATGCTAACACTAAACCAACATAGTAGTTTGTTGTAAAGATATCTGTTTTAAATAATGCCCAAATAGCAAATACTAATGTTACTACTGCAGCAAATGGGAATAATAATGCAGATGTCGCACGAGCTGCATTTCTTAATTCTCCTGTAGTTTTTAGAGCTAGGAATTGTGCTCCGTGAACTAACATAAGAAGTAACATCATTATTCCTCCAAGGATAGTAAATGGAGATAATAATCCTAAGAAACCATCAACTAAGTTTTTCTTAGCGTCAAGGTTTGCTCCTGTCATGAAGTTAGCTACTGCAACTCCCCATAATACTGGAGGAAGTAAGCTACCAACAAACATTGCTATATCGTATGATTTAATCCAAGTTCTATTATCACCTAATTTACCTCTAAATTCAAATGATACGCCTCGTAAGATTAATGCTACTAACATTAATACGAATGCGATATAGTAACCGCTGAATAGTTTACCATACCAGATAGGGAAAGCTGCGAACATTGCTCCTCCACCTGTTAATAACCAAACTTCGTTTGCATCCCAGAAAGGACCGATTGTATTAAAGTAAACACGTTTATCTTCATCAGTCTTACCTAGTACTTGAGCTAGTACCCCAACTCCGAAGTCATATCCTTCTAATACGAAGAATCCTGTAAATAGTATTGTAATAAGTAAGAACCAAATATTTGGTAAAGCTACTGACCAATCCATACTATGCTACCTCCTTCACAGTTGTTTCTTTTTTATTCATTGCATATCTAAATGCGATAAATTGTGTAATACCTAAAACTGTGTATAATACACAGAATACTAATAGCGAGAATAATACTGAGGCTCCAGAGTTTGGTGAAACTCCAGATTCAGTAGCCATTACTCCAAAGATTAAGAATGGTTGACGCCCCATCTCAGCCATAATCCAACCACAAGCAGTAGCAACTTCAGCTACTAAAAGTGTCCATGGCATAAGTTGTAAGAACCAACGTTTCTTAATTTCAGTTCTCTTGAATGCGAAAATTGTTCCAAGTAATGACATTAGTATTAAGATACCAACAGAATAAGACATAACTCTGAATGAGTAATAAATTGTTGGTACATCTGGTGTGTAGTCAATGTGTTTTCCTACTACTGGATAGTATTTTTCATCCATTTCTTTTTGAAGAGATTTCATACCTTTAAGGCTTCCTTCAAACTTGTCATACGCTAAGAAACTTAACATACCAGGTACTTCAAGGTAATGTTCTGCTTTTTGTTGTTTCTGATCGATTGTAGCTAAAATTGAGAATGGTGCTGAATTTCCAGTATCTTCATATAGAGCTTCAGCAGCTGCAACTTTCATAGGATATTCTCTTACTAGGTATTGCATTTGAGAGTGACCTGTTACAAATAATCCAGTAGATCCGATTAAAGCAGCTACGATAGAAATTTTAAATGCTTTTCTGAACATTGGAACTTCTTGATTACGAACCATTTTCCAAGATGCAATACCTGCAATTGTGAATGCCCCAACTGTTAACGCCATTGTTACTACGTGAGGGAATTGGTTCCATAAGTATGGGTTTTTAATGATTGCAAAGAAGTCAATCATTTCTGCTTTTTTACCAATTACACTGTTCTCAACATATTTAACACCTACTGGATGTTGCATGAATGAGTTAGCTGATAAAATCCAGAACGCTGACATAAGTGTTCCTATACTTACTAACCAAATACACATTGCGTGTAATTTTTTGTTAATTTTCTCCCAAGAGAAAATCCAAATACCGATAAATGTAGACTCAAGATAGAATGCAAGTAATGCTTCTACCGCAAGTGATGGTCCAAACACATCCCCTACGAATGAAGAATATTCAGACCAGTTCATACCAAATTGGAACTCTTGAAGAATACCTGTAACAACCCCAACAGCAAAGTTAATTAGGAATAAGTGCCCAAAGAACTTCGTAATTCTTTTGTAATGCTCATCGCCAGTTTTAACATAAATACTTTCAAAAATTGCGATTAAGAACACCATACCTATAGTAATAGGTACAAAGAAGAAGTGGAACACTGTTGTCGCTGCGAATTGTATCCTTGCAAGTAATAGTGGATCCAACATAGATATACCTCCTTATATGTGTTAATTTATATTTAATTGTAAAT
>CALHQV010000007.1 GCA_938038035.1 uncultured Gemella sp.
AAAGAGTTTATCCTCTTGTGTATTTAATTATTTTATATTTTTTCTTAAGTCAACTTTAGAACTCTTTTATACTCTTCTATAGCATTACTTTTTATATATTTTCTAGAAAACGATGATGATACATATTCACCATCTTCTTGATATTCACTAAGTAGCTCCACTAATCCTTCAAGCGAATCGAATGTTTTTGTATTATCACATATACTCGCATAATATTTATGTGCTAGGTCTACATTTGAAAGAAGACAGACTAAACCTTTCGAAGACGCTTCTACTGCCGCATTGGCGAAACATTCACTAAGCGAACAAGAAATATATCCTTCATGATTTTCATATGGAACTTTCGTCATAAAACCTGCGAACTTAACATTTTTGGGCAAATCTTCTTCTTTGTATCCTTTTGGTAAATTACCATAAATAGTTAACGTGCTAGCAGGAGTTTGTCTAAACGCTTCTATCGCTAGTTCACATTTTTTTATTACCGTCATATTACCAACTATGCACCAATCTTTTACACTTGTATATATTTTTTCTCTAACTTCTTCTACGTAGACCGGCGGTAAAAATTTAACCTTGTCGCCTCCAAGACGACTTTCTAAAACAGGACTCGCTACAATATTACTACACCATCCCTGTAATACAAACTTCATAAATGATGCTAGTATATTATAATGCGTATACGCAAACAATTCTCTTTTAGTATTTTGGAAAAATTTTCTAAGTTGCAGTGGGTATTCATTAACCATATCTATAATGAATCTATCATCTTCCGTTGAATTTTCTACCAAGTATTCACTCACGAGCTGCCACTGCGATAATATTTCCCCAGTTTTTGTCACATGGTATTTATGATAATTTTCCGAAACATCACCCTCGAGCACTACTCCCTCTTTTCCATAAAGAATAAATTCATTTATTTTTGGATTATACCTATATAATAGTTGTGAAGTATAACATTCTACATTTCCATTCCAATAGTGAACAAGCCCAACAAAACCTTCTTTGGTATATTCTACTTTCAAGACATCTTCCAACGTATCAGCAAAACTTTTATCAACACTAGGTTTATCTCTTGCTATGTCCGATTTCTCAAAAATAACATGATAAAAATTCTCAAATCCCAAATCCTCAAGAGTTTCTACAAAGTTAGGAACAAAAACAGATAAATTAGTAATAATCATCTGTTGATCAACGCCTATTTGTTTAAAAATATTCTGGCGAGCCAATTGACTTCTTTCAAATCCGTAAATATTAAACGGCACACCTTCTTTTATCGTAAACACTTTAGTCATCTCTTACCTCATCACATCTTCTAGTCTTAATCCACGGCTCCTTGCGAGTCTACTTCTAAAGAGCATTCTTTTTTTATAAGATTCTGACAGTCTATAGTGTACCGTCACCGTATTTAGCACCACAGCATTATTTTTCGTCACCATACAAGCCCATAAATACCAATCTTCAAATCCGGCAAATTCCGAATCATACCTTCCCGCTTCTTCATAGGCTTTCTTTTTGAAAATGACCGTAGAGTGGTTGAACACATTCCTATAGGCTAAAGTTAGCCATAATTGTTCTCCTGAAAGAGTGTTAAAATAATTTCTTCTTATACCACCTGGCATCTTATTTTCATCCTCGATAACTTTTGAACCAATAATATCCAAATTCGGATTCGAGTCCAACTCATTAAGAAGAAAATCTAAATGCCACGGCATCCATTCAGCATCAGAGTCTTGTCTTGCGATATAATCAGCTGTTGCTAGAGAAATACCGGTATTTAGAGCTTCTGAAATTCCACCGTGTTGAACTTTATGATATACCACTCTAATATCTTCTAAATATTTCTTGCATATATCTTCCGTCCGGTCAGTCGAATCGTTATCTACAATAACCAACTTATAATTAGTATGCGTTTGATTCAACACTGACTTTATAGCATCCTCAACAGTTTCCTCGCTATTATAAACCGGCATAATAATATCTACAGCAATATCCGATAAAGGTAAGTTTATGCACTCTATCCCTAGATTACTATATATCTGCGCTTCATTCGTTGTCAAAAATGTTCTAAAGCTTTTCACACTGACACCAGGAATATCTTTTATTAAAACAAATGACGTTGAGTAGAAACCATAGACTTCGACAAATTCGTATTCTGTTAACAACCTATAAATTTCTTCTTCAAAACAGAAATTGGTAGCTACAGTAGTAGCATTTTCTATTTTTAGAGGAACTCGTGGATGAGGATAATATAAAACATCTCCTAAACTAGTTACAGCTTTGTTAATCGATTTTTCTGTAAGTTTAATATCTTTGTCATCCATTGGAGAACCTAAAAGTTGCCCTAAAAATACTTTAATTGTTTTCCCATTATAAGCTCGCTTGAAACTATCCGGTTCTACATTGAAATTCATTTTTATAAGTTTTGAAGTTGGAAAAATTGTATTTTTATCAAATACTGTATAATGCCCTTGAGACAACTCTATAACATTTTCTATAGTCATACCGTTGTGAGATACTACTCTACTTGGATTTACAGTATACATATTCGAAGTTATCAGCGAAGTACTGCCGTCATCAAAGGTAAATAGTTGTATAGGAGCAAAACTTAATATACCTAAAGCAATCGGATTATCTAAACTAGAAAGATAGAGCTTTTCTAGTTTAACATTTTCCAATTTTTTTCTAAGTTCACGTCCCCAGCTTTCATCTTCTATAAATAGAGTATCTTCACAAAATTCAGACATTTTCTCAGCGTATATTCTTTGTCTATCATCATAAGACATTCTTTGATAGACTCCTATAAATTTTTCTCCAGTTGTTCTCGCTATCTCTTTCGCTATTAAAACTTGAAATGATGAGGTACAAAAAATTATATTCATGAACACAGTCCTCTCTTTTCTTTTTAACTACTTTTGTACTGCATAATAATCATAAATAATTTTATCATGCAAAAATATGGTAGTCAAACTAATATTAGCTATGTTAATCGAGAACCTGTGTACTTCATCAAACTTCCACTTAACTTCTAATGCAATACACAGATTGTAGAAAAACAACCAAAATACCAATGTAACTATTGATATTTCAGTCGTTTCCATTATTAATTTTCAGTTTTCACAAAAAATTATTCTTCTCTTTGACGTTTTCTCATCGCAAGAGCTATACCTGCAACTAATGTTGCAAATCCTACAGCCGCCATGTTATTTGTTTCGCTACCTGTGTTTGCCAAACGTTTCACCTGTATTGATGTTCCTGGTTGACCTGGAACATTCTCTTTTCCAGGTATTTTTGGTTCAGGATGTGGTGCTGGAGTCGGTTCTTCTGGAATATCTAGCTCTGGTTTATCCACTATTGGTGGATCCAGCGGTACTACTCCGCCCTCGTATTCTGGTTTATCCACTGTTGGTGGATCTAACGGTACTACTCCACCTTCGTATTCTGGTTTATCCACTGTTGGTGGATCTAACGGTACTACCCCACCTTCGTGTTCTGGTTTTTCTACCGATGGAGCTCCTATTTGCATTACATATTGGTAAACAATAGTAGTAACCCCTTCTTTAACCAATCCTTTTTCTTCTACAGTATTATTGAACTTGTCAGAAACGGGAAGAACACGTCTTAGTTTGAATGACACTCCATCCACTTCAATTGTTTGAGGTGCTGTTACTGCATACTCTTCTCCTGTCGCAGTATACGTTGTCTCTGCCTTATCTCCCGTAATTATAGTACTTGCTTTTTCTACAACTACATTATCTTTTTCGATAACATCCGCTGCAAGTGTATTTTCGTTAATATCTACAAACTTAACGATAACTGTTCCTTTTTTATCTTTTTCAGCATCATCTACTTTTCCATTATATGGCGGAACTTCCTCTTTTGGTGGAAATGGTGGAATGAATGGATCTACTTCTTCTGCATATTGATAAATAACAGTTGTTGTTCCTTCTGGAACTTTACCAGTTTCTTTATCTGTGTTTCCTAGCGTTGCTGATACTGGTAATACACGTTTATAAATATATTTCTTACCGTTAAATTCTATTGTATCTTGACGATTTGACTCTGTATTGTACTCTTCATTTGTCTCTGCGTATGTTGTTTCAGCATCACGATCTGCATAGATTTTTGTTGTTGCTTTTGATACAAGAACATTTTCTTTTACAGTTACTGGCGTAGCTATTTCGTTTCCTTGTTCATCAACGAATTTAACGATTACCGTTCCTTTTTTATCTTTAGCTGCGTCATGTTCGATAATCTCAGGATTTTCACGATATTTAACAATTTCGCTACTATCTTCAGATTCATGCGTTACTGGTAATTCTGCTACTTTTTCTTTATCAACTGCATATTTATCAATTTTTGGTGATACTACTTCGGCAAGTTTTTGTTCTTTAGTCCACTCGCTTATGTATACCACTTTACCTGTTCTACTGTTGATTTCTGCAGTTCTTGTGAATCTTGCATTTTGGTTAACAGGTGTACTTGCTTCCTGTCCTGCTTTTGGACCATTTTCGTAAACATAAGTAATATTACGTTTAACTTCTGTTATTAAACCTAAATCTTTGTATG
>CALHQV010000008.1 GCA_938038035.1 uncultured Gemella sp.
TTGTATTTTTATTTATTTCGTGTTATGATATTATTATTGATAATTTATAAATAAAAATTTTTAGGAGGGTGTATTATGACTTTTGAAAATTACCAATATACAAGACCAAATACAGATCAATTAAAAGAGCAATTAGCAGAATTAGTAGAAAGACTAAACTCTGCAAATAACGCTAAAGAGACACTAGAAATTTTTAACGAATATAATGAACTTCGTGATAACGTAAGTACAATGGCACAATTATCAGAAATTCGTGTAACAATCGATACAACTGATAAATTCTATGAAGCTGAACAAGAATTTTGGGATGAGTTTGGCCCTGAGTTAGATTCTCTATACAGCAAATTCGATGAGGCTATGTTCAATTCAAAATTCAAAGAAGAACTAAAAAAAGAAATTGGGGAACACTACTTCAATCTAATTGAAACTTCTTTAAAAGTATTTAGCGATGAAATCATTGAAGATTTAAAAGAAGAAAACAAACTTTCTTCAGAATATACAAAACTAACTTCAAGTGCTAAAATTCCATTTGATGGAGGAGAACACAACCTAAGTGGTATGGCTAAGTATACACAAGATGCTAACCGTGAGACTCGCTTACTAGCAAACCAAGCTGTAGCTAAATTCTTTAAAGAAAACTTAGAACAATACGATAGCATCTATGATCGTATGATTAAAGTTCGTACTCGTATTGCCAAAAAACTTGGCTTCGAGAACTTCGTAGAGGTTGCTTACCTACGCTTACGTAGAACAGACTACAACGCAAAAGACGTAGCAAACTACAGAAAACAAATTTTTGAGGAAATCGTACCTGTTGTTGAAGAACTTAAAAAAGCTCAAGCTAACCGTCTAGGACTTGAAAAACTTTCATTCCACGATGAAGGTGTAACATTCAAATCAGGTAACCCTACTCCAAAAGGTGATCGTCCAACACTTGTTGATTACGCAAAAACAATGTATAAAGAATTATCACCTGAAACTGATGAATTCTTCACATTTATGACTGAAAATAACTTATTAGATTTAGATACAAAACCAGGAAAAGCTGGTGGTGGTTACTGTACATTTATTCCAAATTACAAAGCACCGTTTATCTTCGCTAACTTTAACCAAACACCACATGATGTTACAGTATTAACACATGAAGCTGGTCATGCTTTCCAAGTTTTCCAAAGTAGATATCATATGCCAGACTATGTATGGCCAACATACGAAGCTTGCGAAATCCACTCAATGAGTATGGAATTTCTAACTTGGCCTTGGATGAATCTATTCTTCAAAGATGAAACAGAGAAATTCAAATACTACCACATGGCAACATCAATCAAATTCTTACCATATGGTGTTACAGTTGATGAATTCCAACACGAAGTATACGAAAATCCTGAACTGACTCCAAAAGAACGTCGTATGAAATGGTTAGAAATCGAAAGAAAATACTTACCATCTCGTTACTATGAAGATATTCCAGAACTTGATGAAGGTTTATTCTTCTATAGACAAGGTCACTTATTCGGTGCACCATTCTACTACATCGACTATACTTTAGCTCAAGTTTGTGCCTTCCAATTCTGGAAAAAAGCTAACGAAAATAGAGAAAACGCATGGAAAGAATACCTACACCTATGTAAACTTGGTGGAACTAAACCATTCTTAGAGTTAGTTAAAGAAGCTAACTTAGAAAATCCATTCGAAGACGGAACTATTTCTAATATCGTTCCAGAACTTAGAAAATACATTGACTCTGTTGATGCAACAAAATTCTAGAGATATTATAGGGACTAATTTCAAAGGTTCTAAATATCAAAATAATCTATATGAGAACTCATAGATGCAGTGGTTTATTAATAGCGAATTTCGCTTTACAAAAATTTTAGATAGCTAATAAACTACTGCAAGAAGTGACTCAACAAAATCTTGTTTCTTAAGAAATCGCGATTTTTGAGTCACTCTTTTTAACTATAAAAAATTAGGAGGATAAAATATGAAAGAAAAAAAGATAGCGGCATTTTTTGATATTGACGGAACTCTTTATAGAGATTCTCTAATGACAGAACATTTTAAAAAATTAATAAAGTATGAAGTTGTAGATGAAAAATATTGGCTAAATGGGGTAAAAGACAGTTATATCAACTGGGATAAAAGATTTGAAGATTACGATAACTACCTATTTGGTGTTTCTGAAGCTTATGTTCAAGCAATAACAGGCCTTCACAAAAAATATATTGACTTTGCAACTGAACAAGTTATGAAACTTAAAGCCGATCGTGTCTATAAATTCACAAGAAACATTATAGAAAAACACAAGAAAAACGGCCACCTAATAATTTTCATTTCAGGAAGTCCTGACTACCTTGTAGAAGCTATGGGTAAAAAACATCACGCATTTTTGGCAATAGGTAGTAAATATATTATAGATGATGAGAAATTTACTGGCGAAGTAGTTCCAATGTGGGATGCAGATAGCAAAAACAAAACTATCGATAGATTAGTTGAAGAATACAATATTGATCTTGATCAATCTTTCGCTTATGGCGATACTAATGGTGATTACAACATGTTAAGACGTGTTGGAAATCCTGTAGCCATGAACCCAAGTCGCGAATTACTAAGTAAAATTAAAGAAAATAAAGAATTAGCTGAAAAAGCTACTATTCTTATTGAACGTAAAGACGTTATTTATAAAACAAAAGCTAATATAGATATTGTAGAAATATAAAAGAAGACTCAAGGTAATCGACATTATGTCATACCTTGAGTTTTTATAATCATTAAATATTAAGTATTATATAAAAATTCAGAGCCTTCTTCACTATTAAGATTAACTCCTGAAACCAATCTATTTCCTACTTTTTTATAAAGCTGAGGTTGAGTGGTAAAAGTTATCTTACTTCCATCTTCCTTAATAAGTTTAAAACTCTTACCATTTACAGACCATTCAATTGATTCTCCGTTATATTTTTTTAGAAGATATCCTTTATATCGATTTACAAGATCAGAGTTCATTTTTCTCGCTCCCTCTTCACTTGTTGCTCCACCTATTCCTTGAGCATCTGCAGGCAATGAATTGCTGTCATTTAATAACGCAGGATTCGGACCACCTAATTCGACATCAGATCTTTTTTTCTTACGCTCAAACTCTCTTGCTTTTTCTGCAAGTTCCTTAGCTTTTTGTGCAGCTTCTTGAGCTTTTTCATAAAGTTTATTACCTACATCGCTTAATAATTGTTTTAGACTATTATTATTGAATTTATATTTTTCTAATATTTGAGAAAGATCTTTATTAAAGTTCACATCTAGTTTAATATTTTTTATCTCTTCTTCTGCCCTCTTATAATTTTCAATATCGGCATTTAACCAGTTAATAGCAGCTGAAAAGTTTGAATTTGTATCAAGTTTTTTAGCTCTATCTAGACTATCTTTTGCTTCATCAATTTTCTTATCATTTAAACTAATAGAAGTATTTCTAACCTCTTTTGCAACTTTAATATCAGTTTTTATAGTTGGAATAACCTTTTGAGCAACATCAGTAGTTAGAGTTTCTAGCCCTTTTGCTCCAGCTTCAAAATCATGACTGATATTAATCATATCAACATATTTTTGATACTCTTCTTTCACCTTCTTATCTTTTCCACTACCAAACATAAAATAATAAGCTGTAGCACAAATAATAAGCGCAACTATAACACTCGAAAATATAGCAATACTTTTTTTCATATATATTCTCCTCTATTATAAAATATCCCTATTATGTGTTTTATAAAACTATTATCTCATAGAAAACAATATTTTACTAGAATTTAATTAACATGACATATTTACCTTTAAACTTGCTTCTAATTAGTCGTTTATCGAGCACTTTAATTTGTAATTCGCACATAGAAAAACTGTTGACATTTGCAGTTGTCAACAGCATTAAATCTATAATTGTAGTTTATTTTATTCTTCTGAATCTTTCCACACAAATAGTGCTCCAACACTATTAATAATGTAGAAAATATATTTACCAACATTGGCGAAGTTTCCTTGAACCACTGCTTTTGTAAGTTGAACAATATTATATAGTAACCAGAATGGCCATTGTGTCGTTAGCTTAAATGTATTCAATCCATTACCCATTAGCGAGAATGCAAATGCAATTGTAGTAATATACGCAAGAGTACTCATCTTACCATGATATCCAATATAGTTTGTAGCATATGAAAATACAAATGAAAGAATCGCAATTGCCGTTAAAACTGTATATAATTTTGCTTTAGACATTGTATTTGGCTTATCTGTAGATTTATTCCATACATAAATCGCACCCAAATAGATTAAAAATGTTACAGGGTATGTGATAATAGCAGCCTTGTTACCTAAGATATAATCAATAACTCCTGATAATACAGCATTAATGATACCTAAGTAATTACCAAGTTTACTTAATTTTCCTGTAAATCTCGTAGATAACATTGAGATACCAACGTTAATTACAGAAATAAGTCCAAATGGCACAAGTGCAGTCCATGGACCCCAATCAACAAATTTATCTAATCTCGTCGCTAAGTAACCTGATGCGATAGCGATACTAATTACTAAAACAACCCCTAGTAAATCAAACCATTTTGATGTTGCGAATATTTTTAATTTTTGTTTCATAAAGCCTTTTATTCCTTTTTAAAAGTATCACATTAAGTTAATGTAACCTTAATTTTTTAGGTTCTTAGTAGCCTTTTTATATTACTTACTAAAAACTTACTTATATTATACATCAAACATTTTTCACTTTCAATCAATTAATTCCCACTTTTTTACCATACTATTATATAACATAAATATATTTTTAAAAATCAAATACTATTTTATCTTATATTTTCGGTTTTATCTGATACATAAAAAAGAATATTTTATTATTTAGTTTTCTTAAAACAATTTTATTCACCTTATAAAACTTTTCTTTTTATATCAATTTGTTTCTTATCACTTTACTTTCTAACTGATAATGATTATAATTTATAGTGGATAAAAAATGAAAGTGAGTATATTTATTAATGAAGAAAAATAAATTATTTATGGCCCTAATGGCTGGTACTATCGTTATTAGCGGGTGTGCTGCTAAGACTGAAAAAAAAGAAGAAAACAAAACTGCTCAAGTTGACACATCTAAAGATACAAAAGAACAACTTAAGCAAGCTACTGATCTTTATAAAAAATTCGTAGAAAACCAAGTAGATACGCTACTTAAAGATACTGAAAAATTCGCTGAAACTATTAAAGCTGGAAATCTTGAAGAAGCTAAGAAACAATATCCAGTTATTCGTATGGCTTATGAACGTTCAGAACCTATCGCGGAAAGTTTCGGTGAACTAGATGTAAACATCGACTTCCGTCTTGCTGACTACTTAGAAGAAAACAAAACAGAAGAAGGTTGGCGTGGATTCCACAGAATTGAAAAAATTATGTGGGAACAAAATACTACTAAAGGTACTGAAGAATACGCAGATCAACTAGTAAAAGATATTAAAGAATTAAAAGCTAAAGTTGCTACTGTTGAAGTTA
>CALHQV010000009.1 GCA_938038035.1 uncultured Gemella sp.
GTATATGTTGTGCTTATTCTGTGCGGTAGCTTAGGGAAAAAACTTTATGAGATTGAATTTTGGTTGATTTGGAGTTTTGATCTTGTACCGTATGCGGCTATCTTCATATTATCAGGATATATATTAAGAAAAAATCTAGATACTTTACAAAGTTATTTTAGAAAAGTATATTTTTTACCAGTTGTTGCAGTAAGTATTATATGTGGAGTTTACAATACTAGAGTAGATCTATATTATCAACAAATTAATTCAACTGTCTTATATTTTGTTGCTGCTTTCTTTGGTATCTGGGCAAGTTTTATATTATTTAAAAATATTCCAAATATACCAATACTAGAGAAAATTGGTGGTAACACATTGATATATTATGCATATCACTCACCAATAGTTTTATTTATTTTAGACATAATCATGGAGCAACTTGCAGATAAGTATACAGGAATATTTGTTAATAACTATATAGTAGCTATTGTAGAATTAGTATTAGCGATAATATTATGTGAATTAATTGCTAAGATAATTAATAATACTTTTCCATTTATTATTGGAAAATCATTTAAGATAACCTAATTTGGTTGTCTTTTTTTCTTCCATTTCTTCTGTTCTAGTATGAAATATGTTATAATAAAAAGATGGAATAAATTTGAGAAACTGTTTATAAATATGCAGTTAAATAAGTAAGGTGAAAGATGAACATTGATAATAGATTTGAAACAGAAGCGGTAAAAAAGTATAGAGCTTTGATTGAAAAGAAGAAGATATCGTTATTTCTGAAGTTACTTTTTGATAAAGTACTTGCATTAATTTTGCTTATTCCTTTATCACCGATAATTTTAGGAATAGCTATTTGGATAAAACTTGATAGTGAAGGTCCTGTATTTTACAGGCAAGAACGGATTACAACTTATGGTCGAACTTTTAGAATCTTTAAGTTTAGAACTATGGTTAAAGATGCTGATAAGCTTGGGACAGCCGTTACTCAGCAAAATGATCCTCGTATTAGTAAGGTAGGACACAAGCTACGTAAACTACGTCTTGATGAACTTCCTCAGCTTATTAATGTACTTATTGGCGATATGAGTTTTGTAGGAGTAAGACCCGAAGTTGCGAAATATGTAGATAAGTACACTGATGAAATGAATGCAACATTACTTCTTCCTGCTGGGATAACTTCTCCAGCGAGTATTGAATATAAAGATGAGGATGAAGTTATTGAGAAGTTCAAGAGAAGCGGAAGAAGTGTAGATGAAATCTATGTGGAGGAGATTCTTCCAGATAAGATGAAATATAACTTAAAGTACATTGAAGAATTCAGTGTTA
>CALHQV010000010.1 GCA_938038035.1 uncultured Gemella sp.
GAAGAAATATATTATACAGCTAATAAATAATATACCTAAACTAAAGATTAATAGTAATATACTATACACTAAAAATAGAAATGCCACTATATTGTGATTTATCCCCTTTTTTAAAATCACAAAAAGTAATAGTAAAAATAACACTACTAAAAGTGCAAAGTATAACCATGCAAGTTGTCCCATAATTTGAAAGATAAAATGCATATCTTTTGTAGAGACATTGGCACTATCTTGAGTAAGTCGCGTTTGTTCACGAATCTGATCAACAATTTTAGTTCTCAAATACTCATTTCCTACATATTCTCTAAACAGATTGATCATACCTCCAACAAACCCGATGTACACTACATAAACTACACTAGAGATAAGTAATAATATCTTCTCTAATTTGTCAAAATGCATTAATTTCCACCTTTATCCTTACACTTAGCGCAAGTACCATAAAATGATAGAGAGTTATCCTGAACTTCAAATGAATATTCTTTTCTCATATATTCAATAAGTTTATTAAATATAGGATTCGATACTTTCTCTATATTATTACAGTTAGTACAAATTAAATGATGGTGTAGTTCATCATCAACAGATTGTCTTAAATGATATTTAGAAACACCATTACTGAAAGAAATTTTTTCTAAGATTTTTAATTCATAGAAAATATCTAAAGTTCTATAAACTGTAGCAATACCGATATCTGGTGTTTTCTCTTTTAAAATAAAGTATAATTCTTCTGCACTAAGGTGCTGTTCATCATTTTCTACTAAAATCTCAACAATTTTCTCCCTTTGAGGTGTTAGTTTATATGGTGATTGTTGAATTATTTTAATAATCTCGTCATAAATAGTCATATATTATTTTGCGCCTTTCCTATTTTTTAAGTAAGATAATGCAAGCATAGTCTTACTATCAGTTATAACATTATCATCTAAAAGTTTAAATGCTTCTTCAACTTTATATTTTCGTAAATTAATGAATTCATCATCATCTGGATTTTGTTCTCCAGCATATTCTAAATTATCAACATAATATATAGTGATTAATTCTGAGCTATAACCAAGAGCTACATGTACGTCACAAAGCTTCTCTAGTCTTTCTTCTTCAACCACATATCCTGTTTCTTCTTGCAGTTCACGAATAGCGGCTAATTTCTTATTATCTTCTCCAGGCTCTAACTTACCTGCAGGAATTTCTAAAGTTACAGCTTCGATAGCTTTTCTATATTGCTCAACAAGAATTACCTCATCCTCTTTAGTAAGTGCTAATATCGCCACTGCTCCTCTATGATTTATCAGTTCACGTGTTGAAGTTTCTCCGTTTGGTAAAGTTACTGTATGTACTTCTAAATCAAGAACTTTACCTTCGAATATTTTCTCTACTTCAATAGTTTTTTCTTCTAAATCTATTTTCATAATTTCCTCCATCTCTTTACAAAGTATATTCTTCTAGATCATGTGCAACCCTCACACTACATTTATCGCATAGCGACTCTACAGCATCTTTTTCAATATTTCTATCATATCTTGCACTAATATGTGTTAAAAATAAATTTTCAACCTTACTATTTTCTATCATCTTCTCAACATCTAAAATGTTCAAATGATAGTTTTTTCTCGCATGGTGTGCATCTTCTTTTAACAAGTATGTGCACTCTGTGATAATGATATTACTATTTTTAACAAATTCATCCAATCCTTCAAAGTATCTTGTATCTGGTATAATCGAGATTTCTTTTCCAGGTTTATCTTCAGATAAAAATTCACTTGAATTATACACCTTTCCATTAAATTCGAAAGTATCTGATTCCTTTATTTCTCTATAAAACGGCCCTGGCATAATTCCTAATTCTCTTAACTTACCTGCATCTAAGCTCCCTTTTTGTTTTTTAAATATAATTTTATATCCAAAACATTCAATATTGTGAGCTAGTGGATAGCTAAAAACAGTAACAGTTTTATTATCTATTATACACTGTTCACTAGAAATTTCAATATATTCCACGCTATAAGAAAGTGAACAATGTGTGAACATCATGTTCTTTTCTATAAAATCTTTAATCCCTACTGGTCCATAAATAGTAACCTTTGAAGCATTCGTATCTAGAAGAAAACTTCTAGAAGATAAAAAACCAATTAACCCTAATACATGATCAGCATGAAGGTGGCTAATAAAAATTTTAGTTATTTTGGTTGGCTTAATGTTTGTTTTTAAAATCTGATGTTGGGTTGCCTCTCCACAGTCAAACATCCAACACTCTTTTAGTTCTTGCATAAAGTTAAACACAAAACTCTGTGTATTTCTAAATTTTGCTGGAAGCCCAGCTCCTGTTCCTAAAAATTGTACTTCCATCGTATTCCTCTACTTTAAAATTAATAATGGTGGCCTAAAAAGATATTCCATTTAAGCCACCTTATGTAAGTTATAGTTTTACTACAAAAACCTGCGCATCTTGTAAGCAAGTTATTACATGCTCTACTCCTGCTGGAATTTCTAATAGTTCAAATTCATTTACAGTCTCAACCTCTTCTTCAAAAGAAACTGTAATCTTTCCGCTAATATTCAATAATAAGATATTTTTATCATTGCTATATGAGTCTGTTTGATTCCCTACTTTTAGATTCATATGCACTACTTGATATTTATCATTTTCTAATACAATACCACCTAATAATGCGTTTTTATCTAATTTTACTTTTTTCATAATCTTATCTTCCTTTACGTTTATATAACCCGTCTTCTTCAATCATAATTAGTTTATTCTTGAATAATCTTCCAACAGCACGTTTGAAACTTCCCTTACTCATTCCAAACACTGCTTTAATTTCTTCTGGATCTGATTTATCAGTAAATTCACAATATCCGTTGTTTTCAATGTAATCCATAATAGCTTGACCATCACTATCCATTCTCTCGTGAGCACGAGGTAAGAATGAACCATTAATTTCTCCATTGTCTTTAATACCGATAACACGTAGGGTAACTTTTTCTCCTAAACGTGGTTCTTTTTCACGTTCACTTTCATGAACAAACACTTTATAACCATCTTTTGTTAATAGGAATGTCCCAACTCGCATTAAACGATATGGATAAGCTTCGATATCTTTATTTTTCATATTCTTAGTTGCTTTAGAATACAATGATGCTACGATAGTCTCTGTCGCTAAACGTGCAAATAATTGTCCACTAAAATCACGACGTAAAGTAATAAATAATTCGTCACCCTCTTTAGGCCAAACACTTCGTAATTTCGGTAAGTCTTCACCTAAAAGTGGAATTTCACGAGAAAATCCAATATCAAGGCCTACTCTATCTTCCTCTACTTTTACTACTTTACTAAACGAATAATCTCCAACCGTAACTTCTGGAATATTCGGTGTCGCGAATAATTTCCCACTACGTGAAGGGTATACGAACATTGAATATTCTTCTCCAATTTCGTAATCATCTAAACTTTCTACGTCAGATTCGTTACAGCTAATTTCTTCCTCATTCGGTCCTTTAAAAACTAATGATGAACTTTTCTTCTCTACTAACTCTAAAAAATGGATTTCTCCAGTAATAAATTTTATATCTTCTCTTTCCATCAAGTACCTCTTTCTTTTATTTATTGTATAACTTTTTACAGAATTGTCACTAAATTTCATCCCATAAAAAAAGGTTGATACCTAATATCAACCTTTAAATTAATCGGAAAAAGTAGTATCAGGGCGTACTTACTTAACCATATTTTTTATTTGTTTTAATTGATTTACTCTTATTTCCTTTGGAAGGAATCTTCTTATTTCATCTTCATTATACCCAACTTGTAATCTCTTATCATCGACAATGATAGGTCTTCTAAGCATTCCTGGATTATCTTGAATAACTTTATATAATTCTTGAATTGACATACTTTCAATATCCAAATTCAATTTTTGGAAAGTTTTAGATCTGAATGAGATTATATCTTCTGTTCCGTGCTCCGTGATAGACAAAATGTCTTTAATCTCATCTGTTGTCAGAGCTTCTGAAAAAATATTTCTTTCCACAAAGTCTATTCCATTTTCAATAAGCCAAGCTTTCGCTTTTCTACAAGAAGTACAACTTGGCGATGTAAACAACGTAACTACCACCAGCACTCACACTCCTTTATAAAAATAACATTAATATTTTTATAATTCTATATACTTCTATAATTATACTACATATATTATAGTTTTACAATATACTATTGAAAAAATATTTTAATTTGTCAACTAAAAACACTTATTTTACATTGTTTTACTGTTGACTATCCTTGTAGACACTAGCTTTATGTTCTACCCTTACATTTTTAACTTTGTAAGATAAATTAAATTATATAATAATGTACTTTAACGCTACTTTACATAGTCTTACTATCATATTATAAACTTTGTAATTAAAATTTAAATTAAATATTGTCTAAAAATTCTCAAGTTTTTATAAAAATAGCTAAATTGACAATGACTTTCATGTATGATATCATATACATATGCCAGCATGGCGGAATTGGCAGACGCACTGGACTCAAAATCCAGCGATGGCAACATCGTGCCGGTTCGACCCCGGCTGCTGGTATAATGATTAAGACAAGGTTTTTAAGCCTTGTCTTTTTTGTTCCTTATATTTTTCCGGAGTAAAAGTTACTAAAAATTACTACATGAATGTCATTTTTCTATTGAGAAGTTTCCAATGAACTTCCACCCCATATGTGAATAGTAATCATTTTTCCATGCCCCGGACTTAGTATACAACCTTATTATATAAATACCTAAATTATTAATAACTATTACCCTCTAAGAATTTAAAAAATCAATTGCTTTTTGATATTTTTCTTTTCTCTTTATATCTTTTTCAGTAACCTCTGTAAATCTTGTTAAGTCTGAATTATGACGTAAGTCTGCTAATTTCACTGCTCTAGCAAGTTTATTTTTCTTTACTGAATTTAAGTAACTTTGATAGTCTTCTCCCCTCTTTTTGGTTATTATATCAACAGCTTCTAGAATTTCTTTAGAAAAACCATACTCATATAAATCCTCTAATGTTAGTTCTGTATCTTCAATAACATCATGAAGATATGCTACTGCTTTTTCTTCATCTGTTTTTACAAAACTAGCCACCTTTTCAGGATGCTTTATATAATCTTCCCCAGCTTTATCGACTTGTCCTAAGTGGGCTTTTTTAGCTATTTTATAGGCTTTTTCACTTTGAGATTGTTTCATATTTTTATTATATACTTACCTATTTTGTTAGTCAAACTTTACTAACATGAATCATCAAACAATTTTTGTTATACTTAAGCTTCTATTCACTATATACTCTTCAATTATTTCCTTTTGCTATTTTGCTTTACAAGATACTTTGTTTATGATAGTATTATGTATAACAAGATAGCATGTATTAATATCTTTTATATTAATAAATAGCGACTTAAGAAAGGAGGCACAGAATGGAGATAAACACTTCTCAAATACTAAAAGGGACATTAGAAGCATGTATTTTACAGCTAATAAAAAATAAAGAAATGTACGGCTATGAAATAACTGAGCAACTTTCCAATTATGGGCTCGATATGGTTGCCCAAGGAACTATCTACCCTCTACTTTTAAAACTAGAAAAGGAACATATGGTCACTAGTTACTTAAAAGAGAGTACCTCTGGACCTCCTAGAAAATATTATTCAATTACCAAAAATGGTGAAGAGTATATAAACTCATTTAAAAATGTATGGGGAAATATAAGTACTACAATAACAAAAATTTTAGAAAACGAATAAAGTCTAGTGGAGGATTAATTATGAACATTGCTGACTTAATAAAACAAAATAACAAACTTAGATCACAACTTAATGAAGATTATAAGAAATATTATGAAGAACTTTTAGTTACTTGTCGGATGAAAAATACTACAAAAAAAGAATCAGAACTAGAAATTCAATTACTGGAAATATTACAAGATTTGATCCTATATCAAAAACAAGGAAAAAACTTTACCGATGTTTTTGGAAATGATATAAACAAATTATCTTCATCAATACTTGTAGAACTTCCAAAGGAAAATAAAGGAAAACTATTAAGATTTTCTCTAGTTTATCTTCTAATATTAATTATTAGTTCTCTAGTACCTACTGTATTCACTAGAACTATACAACCAATTATAACAATGTTCTCTATATTATTATTAGCTTTAGGATCATCAGTTTGCTTATATCTATTAATTTATAAAAAAACAGATAAAAATAAGTGGTTTATATATATTTCTTCGTTAATTATATTTGAGATTTCTTTTATTCTAATACCTGTTCTAAATAAATTAAAGCTACTTCCAGAGTATCTTTCTCTAGAAGTAACAGTATCAAGTAACATCTTATACTTATTTGGAATTTTTAGTGCACTTTCTTATATATACATTTTTTTAACATTCAAGAAATACTATTCTAAAAAAATATAGTAAACTAGCTCGACAATTCTATTGGACGAGCTAGTTTACATTAAAGTTCACCTTAGTGAAATAATTTTATTTTGGTAATAACAAATTTTCTCTTGAATAATTTTTTTAAACCTGTTATAATAGTAAAACATTATTTTAGGAGAGAAGCCATGAACAACTCAATTTTTGATAAATTAAAACATGCTGAACAAGGCGCTAAACTTAGTATTTTATCATATTTGCTACTTACGGTATTAAAACTTGGCGCTGGTATATTCTTTAAATCATCTGCTCTTGTTGCCGATGGTATTAACAATGCTACCGATGTAATTTCATCAGTTTGTGTTCTTATCGGTTTGAAAATATCAAGAAAACCAGCAGATGAAGATCACCTTTATGGTCACTTCAGAGCCGAGCTTATATCTACATTAATAGCTTCATTTATTATGTTATACGCTGGAATTGAAGTAGTAATGTACGCAATAAAAAAAATTATCTCAGGAACAATTGAACAACCTAGTATACTATCAGCAGTTGTAGCATTTATAGCTAGTGTAATTATGCTTGGTGTATATTTCTATAATATTCGCCTTGCTAAAAAAATTGGTAGTAAATCACTTAAAGCTGCTGCACTCGATAATCTAAGTGATGCATTTGTTTCTATAGGAACATTAATTGGTATTATTGCTACATATATCGGTATTCCAATTGCTGATTCAATAGTAGCAATTATAGTTGGATTACTTATTATTTACACATCAGTTAGCATTTTCAAAGAATCTACACATGTTCTTACCGATGGTGTCGATACTGAAGTAATAGACAAGGTTAATAATATTGTAAATGACATCAACGGAGTAACTTCTGTAGTCGATACAAAAGGTAGAACTCATGGCTTATTATACTTTATCGACATTACGGTTACAGTTGATCCTTCTTTAAACGTTAAACAGAGTCACGATATTACTGTTAATATTGAAAAAGCACTCTCTAAAGAATTCTATTATTGTGAAACTTTAGTACACTTAGAACCACATGGTATTCCATGTCATACATATTAAATATATTTTGATGAAATTATACACCCTATAACAACCGTTATTTCCTGTATAATTTCATCTTTTTTATTGTCCCTACGTTTGACAAAAACTAATACTAAAAGTATAATTATTGTACATATAAAAGTATTTTTAGTCTTAGTTATTTTTTAATTAAATAGCTTAAAATAATACTTAAATAAAAATTGGAGTTTTTAAATTTATGACACACGCAAAAGCAATATTCTTCGGTGAACATGCCGTCGTTTATGGATATAAAGGAATAACTATTCCCCTTCCACAGATGAACGTCGAAGTTACATTAGAAGATACAGAGACAATTCAACAACGTGATGAAATTTTAAGTTTTATCGCTGATACATGTGGAATTGATAAAAAAACAAAAATTAATATAACTAGCACTATTCCAGTTGGACGTGGGCTAGGATCTTCTGCTGCGCTAAGTATCGCTATTGCACGTGCTAAAAAACTTCCAAATGTAAGAGAAATTGCAAATAAATGCGAAAAATTTATTCACGGTAATCCTAGTGGTATAGATGTTAATCAAGTACTTAGTGATACTCCCCTTTTATTTTCTAAAAAAGAAGGAGCTAGTGAATTAGATTTTGACTTAAATAGTTATTTACTAATTATCGATACAGGAGTTGTTGGAATTACTAAAGAAACTCTTAAGCATATAGCGGATAATTATGATAAATATGAAAAATTTATTGCCGAATTAGGTGAAATCACTGATTTAGTAATCGAACCATTAAAAAATAAAGACATCGATCTTGTCGGACAATATATGTACAAAGCTCACGACTTATTACAAAAGCTTGGAGTAAGTCACGCTAGCAACGATGAGGTTGTGAAAATTTGTAAAAATAATAATGCAGTCGGTGCAAAACTAACTGGTGGTGGTGCTGGTGGTTGTTGCATTAGTCTTAGCAAAACAAAAGAAAATGCATTAGAAATTCAAAATGCATTAAAAGAGAAAGGATATTCATCATGGATAGTTACAGTTTAGGTTATGCTAATATTGCCTTAGTAAAGTACTGGGGAAAAAAATCTAAAGATCCTGTCTTACCTTATAATCCTAATATTTCTTTAAGATTAGACAATCTTTTATCAAAAACAAAAATCGAGAAAAATGACAATAATATTGATGAATTTTATATCAATGACGAAAAACAAAGTCAAGAAGAAGTAGATAAAATGATTAAGTTCATCTCTAAATTTACACCAACAAATCGTGAAGCCATAACTATTAGAAGTTATAATACCGTGCCTACTGCTGCAGGTCTTTCTTCAAGTTCTAGTGGTACTATGGCTTTAGTTCTTGCTTGTAATGAATATTTTAAATTAAACAAAACTACTAAAGAATTAGTTGAGATAGCTAAAGAAGGATCTGGTTCTTCATGTCGAAGTTTCTATAAACTTGCTGCATGGCTTGAAGATGGAAGTGTTGAAGAATTAGAGTGTTCTTTAGATTTTGGAATGATGGTTCTTGTAGTTAACGAGGATAGAAAGAAAATCTCTAGCCGTGTCGCTATGGAACGTTGTGTTCAAACATCAACAACTTTTGATACTTGGGTTGAAAAAGCTAAAGGTGATTTTGCATTAATGAAAGAAGCTTTAAAAGAAGCTGATTTCGAAAAAATTGGAGAAATTACAGAAAGTAATGCTTTAGCTATGCATGGTACTACATCTACATCTACTCCTAGCTTTTCATTCTTAACAGAAGAAAGTCATATGGCTATGGATATTGTAAAAGAACTGCGTTCTAAAGGTTATAAATGTTACTTCACAATGGATGCTGGCCCGAATGTGAAAGTACTTTACTTAAGGGAAGACCAAGACAAATTATATGAGGAAATTTCAAAATTATGGAAGAAAAAAATCATTTTGTGCATGGAGTAGCCTACGGTAAACTCTATCTCGCTGGTGAATATGCGATTTTAGAGGATTACGCTTCTGCACTAATAACAAGTGTCCCTAAAAAAATTACAGTATTTGTAGAGAATAGTGATAAAACTACTATCTTCGATACAATCAATAAAACCAAAGTTGGATTATTAGAAGAAAATAGTAACTTCACTCTTGTCCAACAATTTATTTTATTTTTAACAGAATATACAAATTGTAATAAAACATTTTCTCTTACTATTTATAATGAACTTCACAATGACGATAAAAAATACGGTTTAGGTTCTTCTGGTGCGGTACTTGTGGCTATAGCCCGTGCTATACTATCATTTGAAAATGTAGCTTATAACGATTTAACTATTTTCAAACTAGTTGCCCTATTCAATATCAAACACAATCTAAGTGGATCTATGGGAGATGTTGCTGCGAGTATTAATGACGGTATTACATATTACGAGAAATTCAATGCTGAATTCGTTAATAATATGATACGTCAAGACAAGTCTGTTAAAGAAATAATAAACACTGATTGGGATGGTCTGCGTATTGAGAAAGTTCATCCAAAAGCTGATTTAAGCATACTAGCACGTTGGACGGGTGAAGCTGTAGACACAAAAGAACACGTAAAACTGTGGAAAAAACATAAAGACAACTACAAAGAAGAATTTAGAGTTTTTGTTGAAACTTCTAATACACTAGTGAAAACTTTAAAAGAGAATTTAGAAGAAACAGATGCTACATCTGCTTTAAGTACTATACGAAAACTTAGGGAAAACCTACTTTATTTAGAAAGTTTCTCTAAGATACCAATGGAAACAAAAGCAATGAAAAACTATATTGAGAGTCATTCAGCTGGTAAGCAAAGTGGTTCAGGTAGTGGTGACATTGTATTAGGATTCGAGAAAAATAACGATAAGTATCAGCTACAACTGAACTTAGAAAAATTATAATATATTACGAAAGGATTAATTATGAGAAAAAAAGATCACATTAGATTAGCACTTGCTGATAAAACAAAAGTAACTAGCTTAGACTCATACGCAATTGATTACAACAGTATCCCCCTTTTCGGATTAGACGATGTTGATACTTCTACATCTGTTTGTGGTGACCGTTGGGAATTTCCATTCTTTATTAATGCCATTACAGCTGGTGGTGAAGATTGTAATAAGATTAATCAAGACTTTATGGAAGTTAGTGAAAAATGTGGAATTAAATTTTTCCCAGGATCATACTCTCCTGCTCTTAAGAGTAAAGAGGACGAAGAGGCTTATCCAAAAGGATATTCAGTAAACTTAGGCTTAGATAAAGATCCAAAACTTGTTTTAGAAGCAATTGAAAAATCACAAGCAAAATACATTCAACTTCATACTAATCCTCTTCAAGAAATCGTTATGCCAGAAGGCGATCATAATTTCGAAAGTTGGTACGCTAACCTAAAAGAAGTTAGCTCTAAATCTCCTATTCCTGTAATCTTAAAAGAAACAGGTTTTGGTATGAACGAAGCGACTATTAAACTAGCAATAGACCTAAATATCCCTGCAGTTGATATAAGCGGTATGGGTGGAACAAACTTCGCAAGAATTGAAAATGGACGAAGAACTGACAAATCAACTTACCTAGAAGGAATTGGTTATACTACGGCAGAAAGCCTAGAGATAGCCTATGCTTATAAAGATAAAATTGATATTATCGCAAGTGGAGGTATTCGTAATCCACTTGATGTTGTTAAATGCCTAGCTTTAGGTGCTAAAGCAGTTGGTGTTTCTAAAATATTCTTAGAAATACTTTTAAACGAAGGAAAAGACGCCTTAATTCAAGAGATTGAAAAATGGAAAAAAGAAGTTAAATTCTTAATGATTTTAATGAACGCAAGAACAATCTCTGAATTAGATAAGAAAATAAGAAAAATAGAATTTTAAAAATAAGATTCCGTCCGTCTTGGATGGAATCTTATTTTAATTTATACTGGAAGTAACCTCAAAAATTGCGATTTTGGATCAA
>CALHQV010000011.1 GCA_938038035.1 uncultured Gemella sp.
TATCTCATTTAAACAATGGGTTATTTATTTAAAATATTAGGATTACCGTTCGCTGATATTTATGTCATATCATTTTTTATAACCTCCCAAACACTCGTAAAATAGTTTGCCAAACTCATAATTTTTGATATAAAATGAAAAGAATTAACCCAAACCAACTCTCTCTAAGGATAAGTGGATTTGTTATGTTGAAAAAAACTGTTTTGATGTCCCTTGTGTTATCTGCGCTGGTCGGCTGTTCTCCAACCTATGGCAATATGCGCTTCTTACCTTCCCCTGAACAAGAAGCCACAATGCGGGCTGATTCCCAAAGAGTTCAGCACGATGAACGAGTAGAACGTGCCGAACGCCGTCGCGAACGCCGTGAGGAAATGATGGATGAAGCAGATGCCATCAAACGTGCTTACGGTGATCAAAAAATTTATATCCTCCACTAAATTTACAATACACCCGCTTAATTTTTTTACTAGGTAAAAATTATGAAAAAAACAATTAGCTTTAAAGGAACTCCAGTTACAATTGAGGATAAGTTAAATATTGGTGATGTATTTCCAAATTTTAGAGCAGTAACAAAAACATTATCAGAATTTGAATTGGATGATTATAGAGGTAAAAAAATTATTGTTAATACTTTTCCTTCTGTAGATACTGGTGTCTGTGCTTTACAAACAATTAATTTTAATAAAGAAGTTTGTGATTTGGTAGATACTGTAGTAATAACAGTTTCAAAAGATTTACCGTTTGCTTTAGGTAGATTCTGTGCTGATAAAGAAATAAACAATGCAATTACTGTATCTGACTATAAATATCGTGATTTTGAGAACAACAATGGTCTTTTAGTTGAAGAATTAGGTTTATTAACACGCTCTGTATTTGTACTTGATGGAAACGGAGTTATCCGCTATAAAGAAGTATTAGAAGAAATCGGAGAAGAACCGAATTATACGGCTGCTCTAGATGCTCTTAAAAAACTATAGTGGGGTAATAGATGACAGAATTAAAATATATTAATAAAGAAGAAAATAAAAATTTACAGATTAAGGATTTAATTACATTGGGTCTCTATACAATTTTATTAATTCTTGTAATGGCTGTAGGAATCGGGATTTCAACACTATTAACATCAGTTATATTTGGAGGTAAAGTTTATTTTGCAACATACACTTCAATAACAGCTGCATTAGTGTGTGGTAGTGTGTATAGCTTAATTTTCAACAAAATTAATAAAAATATGGCTATATTTATTATGATTGCGATTATTGGTATTTTTATGACTGTTTCTGGTCACTCGGTAGTTGGAGGAATAGTATTAATCTTTGCAGCAGTCTTAGCGGAGATTGCATTCAGATACGGTAATGAATACTTATCATATTTATTCTTTAATCTAGGAAATATTGGTATTATTTTACCAATGTTCTTTATGAAAGATTCATATGTAAAACATCTTCAAAATAGAAATTATTCAGATGAAAAGATAAATCTAGTAATGAGTAGTACAGATATGAAGACATTTATTTTTATAGTTATCTTTACTATAATATTCTCAATAATTGGAACATATCTAGGAAGAAAATTATACTTTAAGAATTTCAATAAAGCAGGACTATAGAATGTTAAGGTTAGATATTAGAACTAAGATTTTTATATTAGTAATTGCTAATATACTAATGTTTAAAATGATGACAGTACCTGTTCACCTTATAGTAGCACTATGCTTTTCAATATACTTAGGAATTAGTTCTAATTTTAAGAGAATGAGTAGATTTTTTGGTATATATCTTTTCTTTACTGCATATGAAGTATTTTTTGCTCATACAGTTACATTACAGGTTATTGATAGTTTTTTGTTATTAACTGCATTAATGTTTAAGACACTGTATTTCCCATTATGTGCAGGTATGGCTTTAGTAAGTAGTTCAAAAGTTTCGGAACTTATCTGCTTTTTAAGAAGCATAAAGTTACCAAAGAAAATGATTATAGTACTAGCAGTATTATATAGATTTTTCCCGGTGTTACTTACAGATTATAAGTTAATAAAGAATTCATTACGAATGAAAGGAATTGGAGTAAGTAGAGGTTACTACTTACTTCATCCAATTAAATTCTTTGAATATGTATTTGTTCCTTATGTAATTATAAGTACTAATATAGCAAATGAGCTATCGGTGTCTTGTTTATGTAGAGGAATAGATAATGAAGAGAAACCAAGTAGTTATATCGAATTAAAGTTTAGTAAAATTGATTATTTAACTATGATTATTGTAGCAAGTGCTTTTTGTTATATTATGTATATGAGGTGATAAATTGATAACATTTAAAAATTTTAATTATAAATATATTGAATCACAAAAATTAAATATTGAAGATTTATCACTTAATATAAAAAAAGGTGAATGTATTCTCTTTACAGGTGCTAGTGGTTGTGGAAAAACTTCTATTTTACGAGTTTTAAATGGATTAGCACCAGAATTTTTTGATGGTGGATATAGTGGTGAATTAAAAGTAGCTCACCTTAGTATTGGAGACAGATTAAAAGATTTTTCAAAAGTAGTAGGGAGTGTTTTTCAAAACCCAAAAAATCAGTTTTTCAATCTTGATTCTACGAGTGAACTTGCCTTTAGTATGGAAAATTATGGTTATTCTAAATCAGAGATACAAAGTAGAATTGATGAAGTGATATCAGAATTTTCTGCAGAATACCTACTGGAAAGAAACGTCTTAGAACTTAGTGGCGGAGAAAAACAAAAACTAGCTTTTATGGCGAGTATGATGTTAGATGCTGATGTGTATGTTCTAGATGAGATAACTAGTAATCTTGATTTGAAGTCGATACAGCTTATTTCATCAATAATAGAAACATTGAAGAAAAAAGGTAAAACTATAGTTGTTGCTGAACATAGAATATATTATCTAAAAGATTTAATTGATAGAATGTATATTATTAAAGACGGAAAATTAATTCATGAAGTTACTAAAGAACAGTTATCTGATTTTGACAGTAGAGCTTGCCATACAAGACAAATAGATTTATCTAAAGTAGAGTTAGGTAATAAAGAAAATAGAAATTTTAAGGAAGATTTTTTAAATATAGAAAGACTCGAATATAAAGTTCATGATAGGAAAGTCGAACTTCAAAGTGAAAGTTTTGCAGCCTCAAAAATCTATACTATTATCGGTGAAAATGGTTGTGGGAAAACAACTTTTGCTAATGCTCTATGTGGCTTACATAAATCGAAACATAAAGTTAAATTAGATGAAAAGTATCTAAATAATAAAGGTTTAGTAAAAAATGCATTCCAAGTAATGCAAGATGTTAATTATCAATTATTTACTAACCAGGTAGAAAAAGAAATTAAGTTAGGTAGCGATAATTTATCGTTATTTGATGAAGTTGTAGATAGATTAAACATTAGAAAATTTCTAGATAGGCATCCGAATACTTTATCTGGTGGAGAAAAGCAAAGAGTCGCTATTGCTTCCGCGCTTTTATCAAATAAAAAAATACTAATCTTTGACGAACCAACTAGTGGTCTAGATTATGTAAATATGATTGAATTAAGTCGCTTGATTGAAGAAATAGCTAAGAATGATGTTGTGATTTTTATAATTACACATGATTATGAATTTTTATGTCAGATTTCAGATGAAGTTCTTTATTTTGACAAAGAAGGCATAAAAGAGCGTATCGAAGTTAATGTAGAAAATAAAAATAGAATATTAGAATTAATGAGTTAATGTACATTGTATATTAACTCATTTCTTAACTCAAATGAGTTGTTAAATTTAAGGTATCATGATAAAATATATAAGTTACAAAATATAATTAGGATAGGAGGGAACTTATGTCATACGCTTCAGATATGAAGAAAGAATTAACTTTAATAGAAATAACAAAAGATAGAGAATTCTTATCAGAGTTATCAGCCTTAATAAAGATGAATGGTGTATTAAATATATCAAACGGTAGGTTAAGTTTAAGTTTTCAAACAGAGAATGCTTCTATTGCACGAAGAATGTTTTCATTAATAAAGTTTTTCTATGATGTTCATGTAAATATTTCTGTTAGAAAGAAATTGAAATTGAAGAAGAATAATGTATACATTTGTCGTTTAGATCAAAATGTAAAAGAAATATTAACTGATCTATATATATTAAATGACAACTATACAATGAGAATAGACATAGCAAAAGAATTAATTGATACTGATGAGAAGAAAAGAGCTTATCTACGTGGCGCATTTTTAGCAGGAGGATCTATTAATAACCCTCGTACTTCTAGTTATCATATGGAAATATTCTCTTCTTATGAAGAGCATAATAAGGAATTAAATGAGCTTTTAAATAGTTATAAATTAAATGCTAGAAGTCTTGAAAGAAAAAAAGGCTTTAT
>CALHQV010000012.1 GCA_938038035.1 uncultured Gemella sp.
ATCTTTAGAATATATTAATATATATGGCCTATCTTAGATTTCTGACAATTTCGAAAAAAGTTTTTAATTTTTTTACTAAAAAGTGTTGACAAAGGAAATATCTTATGTTAATATTTCCTTAACAGTTTTAAAAAGCGAAGAAGTGAAGAGCAATATTACTTAATTATTAGAGACCTTTTGGTTGGTGAAAAAAAGGATTTGAGTGTATTGTAAATGGTCACAGAGCTGAACTAATGAGTATATATAAGTTAGTTCCGGTTGATAACCGTTAATAATCATTGAGGTAAGATTAAAATTTATTTTAAGATTATAAAATTGGGTGGTAACACGGTCATTTCGTCCCTTGTGTTACTACCCTTTTGTCGTATTTAAGACTGAATAAAAAAATATTTTTACAAATTAATATATTATTACATGGATAAGATGAGTAGAAAAAAGGATTTACACCAGAGAGTCTCGGTAGCTGAAAAGAGATTAATGAGTTTTTTTGAAGATGGTCTTTGAGTTTTAATTATCGAGCGATAGTTAGATAATTACGCACAAAACAGCGTTAAAATTTTAATGAGGTGGAAAACTAAAAAATTCAATTTACAATTTTAGATTTTCCATAAAATAAGGTGGTACCACGTATGAAACGCACGTCCTTAGACAATATTTAATTATTGTTTAAGGGCGTTTTTTATTTTTATAATTCAATATACAAAAAAGAGAAAATTTCAGGAGGAAAGAAATAATGACAAAAATTTCAAGTTTAGGATACCCACGTTTAGGGGAAAAAAGAGAATGGAAAAAATTAATTGAAGGATACTGGGCTCGTACAGTTCGTCAAAACGAGTTATTTGAAGAAGCAGGAAAACTTCGTCGTCTTTATATCGAGAAACAATTAAATGCTGGATTAGATTTTATCCCAGTTGGTGATTTCTCACTTTATGATCACATTCTAGATTTATCAGTTCAATTCAACGTTATTCCACAACGTTTCGAAGGAAGAGAAGTTGATGTAGACTTATTCTTCGATATCGCACGTGGTAACAAAGATAATGTTGCTTCTGCACTTAAAAAATGGTTTAACACTAACTACCACTACATCGTACCTGAATGGGAAAATGTTAACCCTAAATTAAACAACACTCGTCTTCTTGATTTATACAAAGAAGCAAAAGAAATCGTAGGAGATAAAGCTAAACCAGTAATCACTGGACCAATTACATATGTTGCTTTATCTAGTGGTCTAGCTGAAGGAGAATTTGAAAAAGCTGTAGATAAATTAGTTCCACTTTACACTCAAGTATTCAAAGAATTAGCTGAAGCTGGTGCTTCTTACATCCAAGTAGATGAGCCAATCTTTGTTACTGATGAAGGTAGAAACTATGTAGAATTAGCTCACAAAGTATACAACCACTTCAACAACGAAGTAGATGCTAAATTCATCTTCCAAACTTACTTTGAAGCTTTAGTAGAAGCTGAAAAACTTGCTGATTTACCAGTAGCTTTCGGTTTAGACTTCGTTCACGGAAGAGAAGAAAACTTAGCTAATGTAAAAGCTGGTTTATTCAAAGATAAAGAAGTATTTGCTGGGGTTGTTGATGGGCGTAACGTATGGAGCAACGATTTCGAAGATAGTTCTGCATTATTAGAAGAAATTAAAGCTAATGTTGCTGAATTAGTAATTCAACCTTCATGTTCATTACTACACGTACCAGTAACAACTAAAAACGAAACTGAATTAGAAGAAACATTATTAAACGGTTTAGCATTCGCTGATCAAAAATTAGTAGAGCTTAACTTACTAGCTAATAAATTAGATGGTAAAGAAGATGCAGCATACCAAAAACACGTTGAAGATTTCAACAAATTACAAAATGCTGATTTCAGAAACCTTGAATTAGAATCAAGTGAAAATGTTCGTTCGACTCGTCCATCTGATTACAAAGTTCGTCGCGAAGTTCAAAACAAAAAATACAACTTACCATTATTACCAACTACTACAATCGGATCATTCCCTCAATCTAAACAAGTACGTCTACAACGTGCTCTATGGAAAAAAGGTGAATTATCTAATGAAGCATATGAAAAATTCATTGAAGAAGAAATCGCTCGTTGGATTAAAATACAAGAAGATCTTGATATCGACGTACTAGTTCACGGTGAGTTCGAACGTACAGACATGGTTGAATTCTTCGGACAACGTTTCGCTGGATTTGCATCTACTAAATTTGGTTGGGTTCAATCATATGGTTCTCGTGGGGTTAAACCACCAATCATCTACGGAGATGTAAAACACGTTGAAGCTGTTACAGTTAAAGAAACTGCTTATGCTCAAAGCTTAACTAACCGTCCTGTTAAAGGTATGTTAACTGGACCAGTTACAATTCTAAACTGGTCATTCGAAAGAACTGATATTTCTAAAGCAGAAATCTTCAACCAAATAGCTATCGCTCTTAAAAATGAAATTGAACTTTTAGAAAAAGCTGGAATTACAATTATCCAAGTTGACGAACCAGCTATCCGTGAAGGATTACCTCTAAGAGATAATAAAAAAGAAAAATATCTTGAAGAAGCAGTATTCTCATTCCGCCTAGCTACTTCATCAGTTCAAGATGATACACAAATTCACACACATATGTGTTATTCTAACTTCGATGAAATTATCGATTCTATTCGCGCATTAGATGCTGACGTTATTTCTATCGAAACTAGTAGAAGCCACGGAGAATTAATCTCAGCATTCGAAACTGCAATCTATCCTTTAGGTATTGGTCTAGGAGTTTACGATATTCACTCTCCTCGTGTACCAACAAAAGAAGAAGTTCGTACTAACATCTTACGTCCACTTCAAAAACTATCTACTGAGCAATTCTGGATTAACCCTGACTGTGGATTAAAAACACGTGCTGAAAAAGAAACAATCGAAGCATTAGAAGTTTTAGTTGAGGTAACTAAAGAAATCAGAAATGAACTTGCCGCTAAATAGGAGGTTCATATGAGAAACTTACTAGAGAGATTAGAAAAAAATGTACTCGTAGCCGATGGAGCTATGGGTACAGCTCTCTATAGTAATGGATTGGAAAGTTGTCATGAATATAATAATATCTCTAATCCAGATTCTGTAGAGAAAATTCATAAGGCTTATATTGAAGCTGGAGCAGATATAATTCAAACAAATACTTATGCTGCTAAAAAATGCCAGCTTAAAACATATGGTTATGATGATAAATTCGAAGAAATTAACATTCGTGCTGCTGAAATAGCACGTAAAGCTGCAGGAGAAAACACTATTGTTTTTGGTACAATTGGAGCTATTCGCGGACTTCGTGAATGTGAACTTTCTTTAGAAACTATTGTTAACGAAACAATTGATCAAGTGAAAGTACTACTATCTACTAATAAAATAGATGCGTTGTTATTTGAAACTTATTATGATCAAGAGGAAATTCGTGCTGTATTGACTGAAGCTAGAAAATTAACTGACTTACCTATTATTACTAATATTTCATTATTAGAAGCAGGTATTACTCAAAATGGGGAAAAAGTAACTGATGCTCTAAGTGCACTTGTTAACTTAGGGGCTGATATCGTTGGATTAAACTGTCATCTTGGTCCTTATCATATGATAAAAAGTTTAAAACAAGTGCCATTATTTGCTCAAAGCTACCTATCAGCTTACCCTAATGCCAGCTTATTACAGTTAGCACAAACTATTAATGGTAACGAATACCGTTTTAGAAAAAATTCAGCTTACTTCGAACAAAGTGCTAAGTTACTTGTAGAAGAAGGAGTAAGATTAATCGGTGGTTGCTGTGGAACTACTCCTGAGCATATTCGTGCTATTAAAAAAGGAATAAAAGATTTAAAACCTGTCAAAAGGAAAATAATTACTCCTTTACCGGCTGAGGAGGAACTTGTAAGAGTAGCAAATAATAAACCAACAATAGTTGATAAAGTGAAAAAACAAGTAACAATAATAGCTGAATTAGATCCACCAAAACATTTGAATGTAGATAAATTTATTGAAGGTGCAAAAGCAATAGATAAAAAGAATATCGAAGCTATAACTTTGGCAGATAATTCTTTAGCTAGCACTCGAATTTGTAATTTAGCTGCTGCTACGCTACTTAAAGAGCACATTTCTACCCCTACACTTCTACATTTAACATGTCGTGATCACAACCTTATTGGATTACAATCTCGTTTAATGGGATTTGATCTTCTTGGAATTAATAATGTTCTTGCTCTTACTGGAGATCCAAGTAAACTGGGCGACTTCCCAGGAGCAACTAGTGTTTATGATATGACTAGTCTTAAGTTAATTCCTTTCATTAAACAACTTAACGAAGGACTTGGATATAACGGAGCTTCTCTGAAAAAAACTACAAACTTCACAGTTGCTGCTGCTTATAATCCAAATGTTCGCGACTTAAGTAAAACAAAACGTTTAGTTGAGAAAAAAATTAAAGCAGGTACTGATTACTTTATTACACAACCTATCTTTGAAGCTGAAAAAATTGAGCAATTGGCAGAATTTGCTGCTGATTATCCAAATACACCATTCTTCGTAGGTATAATGCCAATCACTAGCTACAACAACGCTGTATTCTTACATAATGAAGTACCTGGTATCAAGTTGTCAGAAGAATTCTTAGCTAAATTAGAAGAAGTTAAAGATGACAAGGAGCTTTGCCAAAAAATTGCTCTAGAAGAAAGTAAAAAGTTACTTGATGTTGCTTTAAAACACTTTAAAGGTATTTACCTAATAACACCATTCTTTAGATATGATCTTACTTTAGAATTAATAGATTATGTTGAAGAAAACAAAGATAAATAAAAGTTAAATGTATATATAGAAATCACCTAGAAAATTAGTTTCCTAGGTGATTTTTAAATAGTAACACGAAGTATTAGAAAATATCTAATACTTCGTGTTAAATCATATTCTATTTGTTTCCGTATTTTTCGAATAGTTCATCTAGAGGTTTGTACATTACTTTATTTAAGTCTTCAATTAAAAATTGTAACTTTTGTTGAGTTTGTACAAACTCTAAGAATTTAGCATTTTCTAATAATTTTTGTTGAATTTCTTCAAATACTGATAATTCTTCTTCTGTAGGTTCATTTCCTGCTTGAGCAGACTCCATTAAATCTTTTTGTTTAGATACGAATTCTGTATATAAAGCATTAGCTTCTTCATCTGCGTATAATTCTTCAGATGCTGCTAATGATGCTTTATACTCATCAGATTCTCTTAATGCTCTTTCAAATTCATTTGCTTTATCATAAATATTTACCATAATTATTTGCTCCTTTTATGTTGTATTCTAATTATAACATAGTTTTACCTTCTTTGACAATAAATCGTTTTTATCATCTTTCCCTATACAACATATCTTTTTCTATAAAAAAGTAGATTTCAAAAACTACTATTACGAATTCATATAATAATTCTATATAGCAAAAAATGCTACTTCATACTATCTTTTTGTTTTCTTGATAAGACTAATACAAGTAAACTTATTATAGCCAATAATGAAAAATCATTAGTATTACTCATTCCTGTTTTTGGAAGATTCTGTTGTTTTAATGAGTTTTCTTTAGACATCACGTTTTGAGCGTCTGTTTTAGAAAGATTATTTTTATCTGATACTATTGCGAATCGACTGAAGTGATTTATGTAGAATTCTACATTACCATTATTTATGACTGAGGAAATTTTTGTTAGATGACCGTCACTTTCAATATGATATATTTCTACATTTTTATTTTCATATTCAGCTAAAGCCACTCTTACTAGTCTATTGTTGTTTAACGATATTTCTTTTCCACCTTTGTGTAAACTTAAATCGTATATTCTTATATTCTTATTACCTTGTAACTTGTTTTTTACAGCATTTATTGCCTTTTCATCTTCTATCTCCACTACTCTAAATTCTATATCATCTATAGCAACATCGTACAATTCTAAACTCACCTTTTTATCAAGAGATTCTAGGAATAATGTTTTTGTTTTTCTTGTTAATACAGGATCATTATCAGACACATGCGCAGTTTCCTCTTTTCCTTCAGCTGAGGTTATCGAAGTTCCATCGTTTCTTGAACTTTCTGGTTGATCAGGCTTCCCTTCTTTTTCTGAAACTTTTAGTGTTTCTTCCTTTTGTTTTTCCTCAGCTGGGTTTGTTGACATTGACGGCTGAGATGAATCACCTTGTTTTCCTGATATTTCCGGTTTTGTCGGCGTTACTGGTTGAGCAGGTTGCTCCTCTTTTTCTGGAACTTTTGGTGTTTCTTCTTTTGGTTTTTCCTCAGCTGGATTTGTTGGTGTTGACGGTTGTCCTAATACCTCAGGTTGTGATGGTGTTACTGGTTGAACAGGTTTCTCTTCTTTTCCTGAAGATTCTGGTTGCCCTAATTCTTCTGGTTTCATAGGTGTTGATGGTTGAGTTGAGTCGCCTTGTTTTCCTGACGCTTCTGGTTGCGCTGGCTGTTCCTCTTTTTCTGGAACTTTTAGTGTTTCTTCTTTTGGTTTTTCCTCAGCTGGATTTGTTGGCGTTGTTGGCGTTGTCGGCTGAGATGAATCACCTTGTTTTCCTGACGCTTCTGGTTGCGCTGGCACTACTGTAGCACTATCCTCATTAGGGTTATCCTTCGGAGCTGTTGGACCCTCTATAATTTTAGGATCACTTACTACTTCTTTTGTCCCTCTTACTATAATTTTATCTATTTTTTCCTTGTTCTCTACAGTTATTTTTTCTATAACTTCTCCTGTCGTACTATTTAAAATATACGTCGTTATCGTAATATTTTTACCATCTTCTCCTTCTGTTTTTACAAACTCTTTACCTTTATCTAACGAAGCATCTTCTTCATAAATAACTTCTTTTGGGATTTTGATCTCCTCTATTTTAGACTTAAGCCCTTTTGTAATAACTGTATTTACAGCTTCTGTTCTTACTGAGGTTCTACTTATTTCTTCTACATTATTCGTCTTTTTATTCAATCTAGATTTTATAGTTGTAACTACTTTACCATCTTTTCCAGTAATTTCACTGATATAACCATAATCTTTTGTTTCATCACCAATGTAAGCTACTTTTAATGGAATCTTTTCTTCTTTAGTTGTTGTAACTATTTCTCCATACAATGCTTTAACATTAACGTTTACATCTACTAAATTAAAACTATCATCATTATATACTACTTTTACTCTTCCCTCTTTATTTCCAGAACTTGAAGTATTCGGTTTAATTTCCCATATAATATTTTTTATAGCTATATTACTTTTCTCAATAGATAATTCCGCGTTAGGTTTATCTCCTTCATAAAGTTCATAAGATTTCTTAATTGGTTCATAATAATCTTTTTGAGTTTTATTTAAAATAGATGAAGCTTCTTGTATTTCTTTTTCCAAATTAGCCAATTTATTTTTTTCTTCTACTAATTTATCGTAAGTTTCTATTTTTTCTAAATTAGTCTTCACTTCCCTCAAACGATTACTATAATTATTTAGCAATTCATCTTTTCGACTATTAAACTCAGTTACTACTTCTACTGGTTTTAATGAAGTATCTGTATTTTTAAACAATTCCAATTTATTCGTAGCTTTTGCTATCTCATCTGTTAATAAAGTTTTATCTAATTTTAAACCACTAACAGACGCTTTATATTCTTCTAACAATATTTCCAATTCTTTAGTTAAAACTTTTATATCTGATTGTTTAGCACTACTATTTTTTAATAATTCTTCAACTTTTTGCAGTTTAGTGTCTAATTCTACTTTTTTTGCATCATAACGATTTTTTGTTTCCGCAGTTTTGTGCTCTGTGTCTACTTTTTTCTCTTTCTCATCAGATACTTTTTGTTTAATAGCTTTTAACTCCTCAAAATTTGATAATACTTTTACTACTACATTTATATTAGTATCTACTGTTTTCCCTAAGTAGCTTATTGTTACTGATAAAACATGATTCGTTGCTGTCGGTTGAACCTCATCAGGAATATTTATATTCAATGTTGCTGTATTAGGTAAATTATCTAAATTTAATTTTTTTAATACTTCTTCTCTTGATATTTTATTTAACGCTAATATTTCTACTGGATTTTGATCTTTTAATGAAATTTTTATATTCTCAGTTACTATTTTTCTTACTTCTTCATCCGTTGGTTCTGCTATTTTTAAGTTTTTCAGTATTAGATTTTCTTTCCCTTTACCGCTAACTCTAGTTCTTTCGCCTATATTAAAATTATCATCATCATTCAACATTGCTGAGAAATAAGCATTAGAACTGTGTTCTCCTCCCTCTATGTAGGTCATAACATCAGAATCATTATATAATAATCCTACTAAACTATCTCCCCTCATTCCATAATGTTTAATTTTCCCTTGTTTTGCTAATTGCTTACTTAAAATACTTTTCTTATATAAATCACCATTTATTCTCGAAGCATTGATTTTCGGAGCATTAAACGTTGTAGCTTTTTTAAAAACATTATTGTAAAAATTTCTATATTTCGTAGCCGTAGAATCAATCCAATTCCCATTTTCCTCATTAGCTAACCTATTTAGCTTAACTACAGCACGTTGAGTCAGATATCCCCCTAAAGAGTGTCCCGTAATATAAAAATTCTTTATATCTTCTCTTATACCTATCTCTTTTATTATTTCTTCTATTTCTTTACCTTGCTGAGGATCTTGTCCTGCTGTAATAACCCCGTCATTAGTAACATCAGCACTACCCTTAGTTCCTCTTATCGCAAGAACATGAACTAAGCCGTCTGGCAAAATGGGCAACGTACTTTTAGTTTTAAATAATACTGCATCAAGTCCACTTGCATTATGATAAGTCTTATCGATTTCCCAATATGGAGAAAACTCATTATGTATAAGTTCATACACATTTCTAGCATTTGGATCATCTTTTACAATATTATCAGCCTTAGTCCACGTATAATCTTTATTTAAAACTTTTTTAATATACTCATCATCACGATATACTAATTTCATAAACATAGCCATATCACGATCCGTTACATACCACTTGAAATTATCATCATCCCCTGGTTTACTTAAATCACTTTGATCATGATCTACAATTCCATCGCCATCGGTATCTTTTAAAAATGGATGTCCATAATATCCATAATATGTTTTTCCATCTTTTTCATAAACATAGATTTCACTACCATTCTTCGCACTATCTCCATCCTTATCTTCATTTGCTTTTAATGGCGTTTTTCCAAAAAGTAAATTATCAATTCTACCATCTTCTGTTGTTATCAAACCTTTTGAGATTTTCATAAAATCATCATCAGTTGCAAATCGCTTTACAGATTCTCTTTCTGAATCTGTAGATCTTTTTCTACGAGCTTTTGGCTTTTCAGCAACAGCTTTTTCTATAAAACTTTTCTCTTCTATTGATTCACCATTCTTTTCTATTGAATCATTCTTTTCTCTGCTTTCTAAAACAGCTACATCTATAGGATTTTTTTCTTCTACTAAACTACTTTTCTTTTCTGGTGAATCATTTTTTTTTGTATCTCTTGAAGATACTCTTTCCATATCTCTAGTTTCATTTGTCACATTCACTTCAATTTTATAAATTTCTTTAGGTTTATCCTTCTCTATAATAGTGTTATTTTCTTTATATATATTTTCACTATTATTCGCTTCATTTGCTAAAGCTGGTGATGCTAAAAATATAAACGCACCTACTAATACTGAAAATAATCCTACTTTATATTTTCTTAATGAATATTTTTTTCGTTCATTTAGCATTCATGTACTCCTTTAAAATATAGTATAAATGTATATTATCACGAAAAGTAGTAAAATAACAAATGTTTTCAGAGAAAATAGATAATTTATTAATTAAAATAACTAAAACAATAATAACAAAATAGTTTTTAGAGTATAGTAAGATTATTATAGAGAAA
>CALHQV010000013.1 GCA_938038035.1 uncultured Gemella sp.
CACATTTTAAACAACATTATTCATCCTAATTATATTTTAATCTCTAAAATAATCTGATTATATTAGTTATTTTTAGAAAATAATCAATACTTAATTTTATCGTTTTCATAACTTTTTATAATATTCCTTTATGTTATCATCCATTTTTTATTGAAAAATAATTATATAAAAGTTGAATATCAATAGTATTTTAAGCTATTTTGTTATATAATTAGTGTTATAAAAAAAATAAATTAGAAAGAGGTTTTTTTATGTTACAATTAGCTGTCTTTTTACCAGTAATTGCGATGTTTTTCGTACCTTTCTTAAGGAAAAACTTCAAAACCATCCATACTGGAAAATTCGTTATAGTTGTACCATTAATACTGTTTGGGTATTTTATTTCAAATCTTAAGTATATCTATTCAGGTGGAACAATCTATAAGAAACTAGCATTTGTTTCTAACGTAGGACTTGATATCAACCTAAATCTTGATGGTTTATCACTTCTATTCTCATTACTAATTACAGGAATCGGTACTCTAGTAATATTATATTCATGTTACTATATGAGTATTACAGATGAGAAATTACATAAATTTTACATATTTTTACTAATATTCATGTCTGCTATGTTAGGTGTAGTTTTATCTGACAACATGCTTAGTATGTATATGTTCTGGGAGATGACATCTGTTTCTTCTTTCCTATTAATTAGTTACTGGCACGAAAATGATGCATCTAGAAAAGGAGCTCTAAAATCATTGATTATTACTGTCTTTGGTGGAGTCCTAATGCTAGCAGGGATTTTCGTTTTAAATAACATTACTGGAAGTTTTAACATTAGTGAAATTATTGAATTCACTAAAAATCATGGATACAACGATAAATATATAGTAGCGATGATTCTTATAATATTCGGTGCATTTACAAAATCAGCACAATTCCCATTCCATATTTGGTTACCTGATGCAATGGCTGCACCTACACCAATCAGTAGTTATCTACACTCAGCTACAATGGTTAAAGCTGGAATTTATCTACTATTGAGAATTGGAATTGTATTCTCATTTACTTCTTCGTTTGGTAATATTCTTATAATTTTCGGTACTATTACTATGTTAATAGGTTCTATTTCTGCAATATTCCTAAAAGATTTAAAAGGAATTCTTGCATATTCAACCATTAGTCAACTTGGTATGATGACTCTTATGATAGGTATAGCAAACCTTGGTCTATACAACGATAATCACTACGTTTATACATTCGCATTCTATGCTGTATGTTTTCATATTATTAACCATGCAGCATTTAAAGCAAGTTTATTTATGATTACTGGTATTATCGATCATTCATTCCATACACGTGATATTGAAAAACTTCGTGGTATTAGAAGATATATGCCACTTAGCTTTATATTAAGTATTATCGCTGGGTTCTCTATGGCAGGAATCCCACCTTTAAGTGGATTTTATTCAAAAGAATACTTCTTAACGGTAGTTTATGGATTAACGCAATCAAGCATGCTATATATGGTTATCGTAATAGCTGTAATTATTGGAGCTTTAGGAACTGCTATTTATTCATTAATATTAGCATTCAAACCGTTCTTAGGTAAATTCGATAATTCTATAATGGGGAATAAAAAATTACATCTTCCAAGTAACGGTATCTTTATATCACCAATAATACTTGTAGTCTTCGTAATTATTAACACATTCATAAAAGATTACATAGTTATTCCAGCACAACAATCTGCACTAGCTGTAAAAACAACTAATAACGAAGTAATCACTCATGTCCATCATGATAGTTTCTTCTCAATAGAACTTCTAACCTCTATTATCATTATCATTGCAAGTTTTGTAATTTACAAATTATTTGCAGGTAGAAATGGAATCTATAGTATAAACCCTACTATTATATCTATTCATGGTGCGTATAATAACTTAGGTAACTTACTACACAAAGTAAGTGGTACACTTCATGATACATTTGTTACAAACCAACTTAGAAGAAATATGAGTTATATCTTTGTAGTGTTATCAGTAACTATTATAGGTGGTTACTTTGCAATTGGTAGACCTATGTTAATTAATAACTTCTCTACAATTCACTACATGAATATTTTTATAGGACTATGTATTGTCGTGTGCTGTGTCGCTCTAACTACAGTATATAATAGACTAGTACTTATTATTCTTTCTTCTGGAATTGGATTTATGATGACTGCACTATATGTTACATTTAGAGCACCCGACTTAGCAATGACACAATTTGTAATTGAATCAATTTCTACTATTATTTTCTTAATAGCATTCATTCTATTAACTGATAAAACAAAACAAGTAGAAAAACAAAGTTTTAAACTTACTAATGCAATAATTGCAACACTAACTGGTATTAGTTTTACAATTGTAGGATTAGTGGCATATGCATATAAAAACCCATCAGAAATTAGTCAATTTTATTTCGATAATGTTGTCGCATCTGGTGGTGGAAACATAGTAAATGTTATTATTGTAGATTTTAGGGGATTTGATACCTTGTTTGAAATCACCGTTATGACAATGGTAGCATTAATTATCTATGCTATGTTTAAAATAATTAAACGAGGAGGCCAAAAAGATGAAAACTAATGACGTAATTTTAAAATCATTATCTGCAATTATTTCAGGATGTATATTTTTACTTTCTCTTAGTTTGTACTTTGGTGGTCACTTCCTACCTGGTGGTGGTTTCGTTGGAGGACTCCTTTGTACAATGGCATTGGCTCTAGCAATGTTTACATATGGAATTGATAGAGTCAATAAACTTCTCCCTATCAATTACATATACGTAACTGCAATCGGATTACTTTTTTCTATTGGTACAGCGTTTAGTGGTGTTGTAGTCGGAAAAAATTTCTTCAAACATCATTTCACTCACATTCACGTTCCAATAATGGGAGAAATGGAATTACATACAGCTGCAATATTCGACCTAGGTGTGTATTTTGTAGTTGTTGGAGTTCTTATGTCAGTAATTTTAGCTTTCGGAAAGGATGGTAAATAATGGAATTTTATATGATTATCTTATGTGGTATTCTTGTTGGTTTTGGTGTTTACCTTATGCTTTCTAAGAGTATGATGCGAATAATAATTGGTGTTGGTCTTTTTGGACATGCTGCTAACCTTATTATACTTATCGCAGGAGGTTTATATGATGGAGACATTCCTATTATTTCAGAATTAGGAAAGAATTATATAGATCCTATTCCAGCAGCACTTATCCTTACTGCCATCGTTATCGGATTCGCAGTAACTTGTCTTTTAATTTCAATCTACATTGCTAACTACAAATTAAAAGGAAGCGATAATGTAATTGATCTTGAAGACGTAGAAAATATGAAGGAGGAAAGAAATAATGCATAGTAATTTACCTGTTATACCAATATTTATCCCCCTTCTATTCGCAGCAATAACAGTATTGTTTAGAAAAAGAATAGCAATGCAACGATTATTAACAACATTCGCTACATTACTAGTCTTAGCATTTTCTATATTCAATATCTATATGGTAAATAAACATCAAATACTAATATTAGAAATGGGGAACTGGGCTAGTCCATTTGGTATTACTTTAACATTAGACGGACTTAATAGTATTCTAGTTACAACATCTTCAGTTGTTTTTCTTGCAACATTGATATATTCATTTAAAACAATTGATAAAATTCGAGAACTTAGTTTCTTCTATCCAGGATTTTTATTAATTATGGTTGGAATAAACGGAGCTTTCACTACAGGTGATATATTTAACCTTTTCGTTTTCTATGAAATCTTACTTATGTCATCTTATTTACTACTGTTAGTAGGTATTAATAAAGAACAACTGAAATCTTCTATTAGTTATGTACTAATGAATGTCTTTGCTGGTAGCTTATTTGTTATTAGTATAGGATATCTTTACACAATTGTTGGTAGCTTAAATATGGCATACATATCTCAAACAATCTCATCGATGACTGATCGTCGTGGATTATACCTTGTTGGAGCTGTAATGATATTTGTATTCTGTATGAAGGGCGCTTTATTCCCACTATTCACATGGATGAATAGATCATATGCGGCACCACCAATAGCAATTTCTGTAATCTTTGGAGCATTGCTAACAAAAGTTGGTCTATACTCAATAATTAGAACGTATGGATTATTCTATTATGAATCAAACTTCATCAAGTCTTATATATTAATACTTGGAGCAGTCTCAATCATAGCCGGTTGTATTGGAGCTATCTATCAAAAAGATTTAAAACAAATAGTGATTTTTAATATCGTAATTTCTCTTGGAGTTATGGTATGTGGAACTGCAACACTGAATACTTTCGGTGTTAAAGGTGCTTTATTCTATGCAGTAAATGACATATTACTAAAAGCTGCATTATTCATAGTTGTTGGATTAATAATTTATGTTAGTGGAGTCAAATATCTCCAAAAATGTGGATTAATCAATAAATATCCTCTTCTTGGTTGGACATATTTTATTATAGTTCTGTCATTAGCAGGGATTCCACCATTCAGTGGATTCTATGGTAAAGCCCTAATAATTAAAGGTTTAGTTACAAATAATAATACATTTATTGCTATATTAGTAGCATTATCTGGATTAGTTGTATTTTACTCTTTAATTAGAATATTCTTAAATGTATTCTACGATAATATCAATAAGAGTTTAATTTTAAAACCTCTTCCAAAAGGTGTTCAGATTCCTCTTATCGCTATCGTAGCAATAGCACTTATTATTGGGGCAAGCACTAATCTATTAGATGGTTTCTTCGATAAAGGTATACAAATGGTACTAAATCCTCAACACTATATTGACTTAGTACTTAAGAAAGGAGCATAATTATGGCACTACAATTTTTAATTAATATATTAGTCGGTGTAGTATGGATGTTCTTTTCAGGTAACTATAATTCTGAATATTTTGCAGTAGGATTTTTCTGGGGTATGGTACTACTATTTATCTTTAGAAAAACATTTGCAAAAGATATTCTAGGAAATCAACTTTATTACATTTATGTTTATAAATGGATAAAATTAATCTTAATGTTCTTGTTTGAATTATTAAAAGCTGATATAAATGTTTTAAAATTAATGTTCAAAAAAGATCTTGATGTTAACCCTGTTATTTTTGAATATCCTTTAGAAGTAACAAAAAACTGGCAAATTACATTACTTGCCAATATGATAACTTTAACACCAGGTACACTTACAGTTAATGTTGGTCATGATAATAAAACACTTCATATTCATTGCCTCGATACTGATGATATTCCTGGTGAGATTGAAGGTATTAAAAATAGTTTTGAAAAAGCAATACTGGAGGTTGATTTAAATGGATAAAGTATTAGACTATTCAATTTTACTAGGTATATTCGCTAGTATTGCCATGATATTTTTCTTATTAATTTATATCGTTAAAAAACCGAGCATATTTGATAAATTAATAGCTAGTGATTTACTTGCTATGCCGTTAATGTGCTTAATAGTTTTAGTTAGTATGTACTATAAAACTTTTTCTTATATTTCACTTATACTTATCATAGCTATTATATGTTTAGTAGGTACAGTTGTTACTGCTAGATTCTTAGCTAAAAAGGAGGTCTTTAGTGATGATACTAAATAGTATTTTAGACATTATTATTATACTTCTAATTTTAATCGCAGTAATAGCAATGCTATCAACAGTAATAGGATTTATTAGATTACCTGATGAAATAACTAAAATACATGCCGCAGGAGTTACAGGATCTTTCGCTGTAGAATTAATCCTTATAGCTGGATTTATATACTTCTATCGTTATCTAAATGTATTTGAATATAAATTCTTATTAGCAATAGCATTCTTATTCTTAGCAGCACCTGTTTCAGCTCACATGATATCTATAAGTGCAATAATATACAATAAACGTGTATATTCTAAAAATAATAAAGATGAGGCTAAAAAAGTACTTGACGATATTGGAAAATTAAATAAATAAACTAGTCTGAGGGCTGACAAAAAGGTCCTAAATTTTAACAAAGTGTATATGAGAACTCATAGACGCAGTGGTTTATTGATAT
>CALHQV010000014.1 GCA_938038035.1 uncultured Gemella sp.
TAGGGCTGTCTGAATGATTAATTTTTGATATTACACTTGAAAAGTATATTATTGTTAGTGCTATGTATATAATTGATGAAAGTAATGATAATCTTATAGCAAGTTTTCTTGTCATCTAAAGCCATCCTTCCTCAGTAGATTTTTTTACAGCTTCTGTTCTGTTTTTGCAGTTTAATTTTGTAAGGATGTTGGAAATATAATTTCTAATAGTTCCCTCGGATAAAAATAGTTCATTAGCAATTTCTTTATTTGAAAATCCTTCTTTAATTTTTAAAAGAATAATTTTTTCTTGGTTTGTTAATGGATTATGACTATTGAATATATTTTCCATTAGTTCAGGTGAGTATTCTTTGTTACCTGCTAAGACGTTGTTTATTGTTTTCATAAGTTCATCGATTGAACGGTCTTTTAAGACGTAGGCATCTACGTTATTTTTTATAGCACGCTCGAAATATCCCATTCGTTTAAATGTTGTTACAATAACAACTTTACAATGTATATTATTACTACGAATGTATTCTAGCACATCTAGTCCTGTTGCTTCAGGCATTTCTACATCGAGTATAGCTACGTCAATTTCATTGGTTGTGATTAAATCTATAGCTTCTTTTCCATCTTTAGCTTGAAGTACACTTTCAACACTATCTTCCATCGATAATAATGTTGCCATTGCATCTCGTAACATACTTTGATCTTCAGCGATAAGTAATTTCATATTGTCCTCCTGTTTTTATTTATTAATAGTTACTTTGATAGTTGTAGGGGATTTTTTTGATGTTATATCTATTACTCCATTAACTAGTTTAATTCTTTCTCTTATAGATGAAAGTTCCGTTCCGTTAATATTTTCAAAGCCATTACCGTTATCAGAGATAATAACAGTGTAGTTGTTATTAGATTCATTTATTTCAATATTGCATTTATTAGCATTACTATGTTTAATGACATTATTCGTTAATTCTTTTAGTACCATTGTAATAGTCCATTCAACAAGCTGAGATGGTAGAGCAGTCATATTATTTTTAATATCTAATGAAATATCAGCCATCGACATAATATCTGAAATAACTTTTAATTCTTCATTAATACTTCTGTGTTTTAATTTATTAATTATAGAACGTGTTTCTGTCATAGATGTACTACTGATTTCACTAATCTCTTTAAGTTCTTTTTTTGCAGCTTCAATATTATTTTTTTCTAAATACTTTTCAGCTAGTTCTGCTTTTAATTTTAGCATAACAAAGGTATGTCCGATACTATCATGCAAGTCGCGGCCTATTCTATTTCGTTCATTTTCAGCAAGAAGTAGATTAATATGTTCATTGTGTTTTAAACGTTCATTTTTTAATTTATTTCTTTCATAGGCATATTTTTGGGTAAAATAAGTTATGATACATATAGAAGAAAAAATAAATAGGATTATTCTATCTCCAATATTCATTTTTGGATTAGCAATTATATATAATGTTAGGGCATTTATTGTTATGAAAAAACTAATTGTTCTGTATGTGAAATACTTATCATGAAAATGCCAAACAAGTAGATTACTTAAATAAAAACTAAATAGAATGTTCGTTGGATATAAAACAATGGTCATGTAACTGATATAAGCAATTAAATAAAACCATTCTGTAAAAACAAGAACTCTATTTTTTGTATATAACATTCCTATATATGAAGCGACGGCGAGAATAGTTAAGGGTAATGTATATTTTGGATAACTTCCACTAATAACATATACAAGTGGGAATATAAAAAATACCAAAGATAGATAAAACCCATAATTTCCCTTTAATAAATTTAATAATTTTTTATACATTTTAATCTCCTTATTCTTTAATAATATCATAATAATATAAGAGTGTGAATATTATATCCGCACTCTTATGTTATTATTTTGATTCTCTTCTGTTTTTTATTACCAATGTAGCAATTATACATACAAATGAATATGCTAGAAGTATAGTCAGAGCCTTATATGAGAAAATATCTTCTTTAATATATTTATTAACGAACTCTAATAGATAATAGGTTGGTGTCAGTTTAGATATATTTTGTAACCATTCTGGGAAAAGGTAAGTAGGCCACCAAAGTCCACCTAGCATAGCAAGCCCTAGATATAGTATGTTTGCTAGAAGAGAAAGTTTTTCTTCTGACTTAATAAGACTTAGGAGCAATCCCATACCTAAAAATGTAATACTTCCGATAAGCATTAGAACACCAGACATAACCCATTCACGAGCTGTCATATTAACGCCCCTAAAGATATGACCAACAGCAAATACAACAACTATTGATATAATAAATGTAATTATTAGACGAATAAAACGAGCAAGGTAATATTCAGATATTTTTACAGGAGAATTATTTAATATATGTAGATAGTTATTTTTCTCATCTTCTTTTATAGAAATAGGAAGAGAAAATAGGGCAAAACTTATACTACTGAATGCAGTCATAGAGATAAGCATATCTTTTACTACACGTGCTTTTATTTCAGGGTCATCGAATTGCTGCATTCCAGAAAATAGTATAAAGAAGATGACTGGAAAACCTAATCCCATTATAAAATTAGTTAAGTTTCTTTTTATGAATATAAATTCTATGTTTAATAAGTTGACAAGATTTTTCATTATTTATCTCCTTTATTATCTTTTGTAGTTACAAAAATACTATCTAATAGAGTTCTGTTTTGAATTTCAATTTCTTTAAATGTGCAACCATCTTCTTGTAATATGCTCCATATTTTGTCTGGTTGTTTAGTTAAGAAGTTGAAGCTATCAGTTTTTATTTCTAAATTATTTACAAGTTCATTATTTTTTAACAAATCTAGGTATCTTATAGGTAGTGTGAAGTATTTTTCTATTTCTTCAGCACGCATAGCATGTGGAGTAGTATCACGAATAAGTTTTCCTTTATTTAGAACTAAGATTCTATCTGCGGTATGTTCTACTTCTTCAATGTAGTGCGATGAATAAATAATAGTTAGTCCTTTGTTTTTTAAGTTGTTCACAATTTCCCAAAATCTGATACGTGTTGATGTATCCATTCCAGCTGTTGGTTCATCTAAGAAAATTAATTTTGGTCTTCCTATTAATGTTATAATAAAAGATAATAATCTTTTTTGGCCTCCAGATAATTTAGAAGCGAAATTATCTTTTTGAGACTCATCAAATCTTAGCAGTTCATCGATTTCTTCATTTGTTAACGGATTTTTATACAATTTCTGTATGAAATTGAGTAGTTCTTTTACTTTTAGTTTTTCAGGGACAACATTTTCCTGAGGAAGTATGTTAAGAAATTCTTTTAGTTTTTGGTTACCTGGATTTAGAGAATTAATTTTTATTGAACCTGAGTTGATAAATTTATTTCCTAATAGACAGTTCATTAGAGTAGTCTTACCAGCTCCATTAGGTCCAATTAAAGCAATACATTCACCAGAATTTACTTCAAAAGAAATATCATTTAAGATGTTTTTTCCTTTAATAGTTTTTGTTATGTTTTTTGCTTCTATAATATTATTTAATGACATTTTCTTCACCTCGTCTTTGATAATTAAATTATATCAAAGTAGGAGAGTGTCTTTTAGTAGGTAATGTCACGAAGTAATATGACAAATGTCATAAAAAAAAGAGACTTAAGGGGCTGATCCAAAAGTCCTAAATTTTAACAAAGTGTATATGAAAACTCATAGACGTAGTGGTTTATTGATATCTAAATACGCTTTATAAAAGCTTTTTAGATATCTAATAAACTTTGCTGGGATGACTCGACAAAATCGATTTCTTCGAAATCACGATTTTTGAGTCACTCCCTTTAAGCCGGTGTATATAATTATTCCATATCTTTTATTTCAATAATAGTTGAATCAGTATTGTCCAGAATAGTTTTAACTACAGATTCTGCTACTTTTTCAACTGGGAGTGGATAAACATTTTTGAAAAATGTAATACCTAATTTTGAAAACAATTTAATCGGTAATATATTGAAATAAGAGGTAAGCCTGTCTTTACCATACATAAGACCAGGACGTACTATTAGATAATCTAATTTTGAATCTTTCACTAATATTTCTCCAGCAACCTTACTTTCTAAATATTGCTTGAAGCCACCGTTTGCAGAAAAGTAGACAAGTTTATTGATATTTTGTTTTTGGCATAGTTTAATTGTTTGTGCCACACTTTCTGTATTTAGTTTTGAATAGAGCTTTTTATTTTTAATTGTTCCGATTAAATGGATGATGATATCGTAGGTTTCGTTTATCATTATATTATCAAGATCAAAAATATCTCCTTGTATCCATGTTGCTTCTTCACTAGTGATAGAGTGGTTTTGCGATCTAGATAAGTAGCTAACTTTTACTTTGTTTTCTGTGAATTCTTTAATTAATGCTTGGCCTACAAAGCCATTGCCGCCGATTAGTAGTATGTTCATATGTACCTCAAATTAAATTATTTTTCTCATTTTAAATAGTAACATAACTTAGTACCCGAGTAAATTTATTTAAACTAATGAAAAAAAGATGATATAATAGTATCAATTTAAAAGGAGTGTGATTGAATGAAAGTAGGTTTAGTATTAGAAGGTGGGGCTATGAGAGGATTATTTACAGCAGGTGTCCTTGATGTGTTCTTAGAAAATGATATAGAAGTTACTGATATTGTTGGAGTTTCTGCAGGAACACTTTTTGGAGTAAACTATGTTTCTAAACAACCTAAAAGAGCACTACGATACAATGTTAATTATATTAATGATAAAAGATATATGAGTTTAAAAAGTTGGATAAGAACAGGTAATTTAATAAATAAAGACTTTACGTACTATAAAGTTCCATTTCAACTAGATGTATTTGATAATAAAACGTTTAAAGAATCTAAGACTAGTTTTTATGCGACAGTAACTAATATTGAAAATGGGGAAGCGGAGTTTATAAAAATCCATGATCCTTATCTGCAAATGGAGACTTTAAGAGCCACTTCTGCATTACCATTTATTTCAGAAATAATAGAAGTAGATGGGAAAAAGTATCTAGATGGTGGAATAGCTAATAGCATACCGATAGACTTCTTTGAAAAACAAAACTTTGATAAAATTATTATTATACTGACAAGACCTATTACATATAGAAAGAAAAAATCAACAAGTCTACAATTTAAGTTATTTTATAAGAAATATCCGCATCTAATTGAAAAGTTGGAGAATAGATATAAGAATTATAATGAGACGGTTGAAAGGATACTTGAGTTAGAAAGGCAAGGGAAAGTATTTGTCATAAGACCTAGTGAAGATATTAATGTAAAGCGACTTGAAAAAGATATTAAAAAACTAAACCACGTGTATAATTTAGGGATAAAAGATGGAAAACATATTATAGAAAATTTAAAAGAATATATAAGTTATAAAGGAGAGAAATAAAATGAGTGAAGAAATTAAAATTAATCCAGAAGAATTTGAAAAAAAATCAAAAGATGAATTAAAAAAAGAACTATCTGATTTAGAATATGCAGTTACTATGGAAAGTGCAACTGAGAGTCCGTATACTGGACAGTATTGGGATAGTTTTGAAGAAGGTGTATATGTAGATATAACAACAGGTGAACCATTATTTTCTTCGAAAGATAAATTTAGATCTCAGTGTGGCTGGCCAAGTTTTTCTAAACCAATAGAAAAAGAAGTTACTAGATATTACAAAGATAATTCGCATTTTGTGGAAAGAATTGAAGTAAGAAGTAGGGTAGGAGACGCACACTTAGGGCATGTATTTCCTGATGGTCCTACTGAGTTGGGTGGACTTAGATACTGTATTAATAGTGCATCTATAAGATTTATTAAGAAAGAAGATTTAGAAATAGAAGGATATGCAGACTTATTAAGTATATTCGAATAGTATTTTTAGAATAGGTAATTGATAGAAAATATCGATTACCTATTTATTTTATCATAAAATAATACTGTTTTTTGATATATTTATAATGATATGTATCCTCTCTATTTTCAGAATCTTTCATCAACTGAATTAAATGTTGAATACGACCATTAACCTGTGGATTTTCAACTTTCAGTTTAATCTCACCGTTAACAACTAT
>CALHQV010000015.1 GCA_938038035.1 uncultured Gemella sp.
CTAAAAAGCTTTTATAAAGCGAATTTAGATATCAATAAACCACTGCGTCTATGAATTCTCATATAAACTTTGTTAAATTTTAGAAATTTTGGGTCATCCCCAAAATTCACCAACAGAAAGGAAGCGATTTTATGGAAGAAATCAAAGTAAAATATTTTAAAGATGGGAAATTGATGATAATTCCCAAAAAAGAGAAGAATAAGGTACCTGTGCTTCAAATAGTCTTGGAGATGTTAAAGGAAAAGTCACTAGAGTTTACTGAGAAAGAATTAAATGAAGCAATTAAGGAAATTTATCCAGATTATTCACTAATTAGAAGATACTTAGTTGATTATAAGTTCATAGAAAGAGATAATTACGGAAGAATGTATAGGATCGTAGGAGAAAAAGATGAATAATACAAAATTTTATTATTTGTATAGTATTTTATCCACAACAGCACTATCATTCTTTAATCCGATTTTATATATTTATCTGTTGTCAAAAGATTTTTCTTTTACTGAAGTTGGGTTGTATTTATCGATTTTTTGGTTGGCTTCATTTATGACTGAACTCCCATGTGGAGCAATTACTGATAATATTGGAGCAAAAAACAGTATACTGCTAAGTATGATTTTTAGAGTTGTTGGTTTAATCTTGTTACTTAGTAATAGTTTGATATTGTTATACATATCTGCAATATTATCTGCAATCGCAGAATCATTTCAATCTGGAACATTAACAAGTTGGCTGGTCAATGTAAACAATAAAAACAATGAAGAAATAGATATAGATAAAGTTTTTTCTAGAACTTCACTATATGCACTATTTTTCTCAGCGGTAATAGGATTTATAAGTGCAAAGTACGTGTATGTTTATTTTAAAAGTTTATCGATAATATTAAGTATGACAGTTTTTATTATTTCATTTTTATTTACATACGTATTTATGCAAAAATTAGAACAGACACAAAAAATATCTATTGAGAATTTAAAAGGTTCATTTGTTACGATGAAAAATTCGTTAAAAGAAACACTATATGTAAAAAGTAGCGTATTTCTTATGATACTATTTGTTATTCCTTCTATCCTAGATCTTGGTCCATCAAACCAGTGGCAAGCTGTATTTGAAAAATTAGATACTGATATTATCGGTTATGTTTGGATTGGAATCTCAGTTAGTGGAATGTTAGGAAGTGTGATATACGAAAAATTATCAAATAAATTATCAAAGTTACGAATTTTATATTTCTTTGTAATTGTAAATCTTGGAATCCTATTAATGTTTATTTTTATTCAAAATGTATATGCTAAATTTATACTATTTATGCTATTTATTGTATTTTTCACTTTGATGAGTATACAGGTTAATGTATTTATGCATAAATATTTGGTGAAAAGTGATGAGAATAGGACGACTACAGTTTCTATATTCTATACTTTTGAATCTATTATTGTAGCAATATTATTGTCTGTGAATGGAGTGTTAACTGATAAAGTTGGAATAGAAAATACATGGTTAGCATATATGGCATTGATAGGAGTAATAATTTTATCATTTGTGTTCGTAAAACTGAAAAAAAGTAGAATTAAATAGTTTAATTATTGATTTTAGGAATCTTCAATATAGGAAAATCTATATTGAGGATTTTTTTTTGTGAAGGTAAACGATTAATATTGCTTATTAATTAGATTAATAGTAAAATAATTAGTATAAACTTATATACAAGGAGTTCATATTGTGAAAAAATACAAATTATCAATATTATTAGCAAGTGCAGTATTAGGAGGAGTAGGTGCTACTTACTTATCTGCAGAAGTAAATGAAGTTTCTGCGGCAGAAGTAAAAACAGAAGTAGTGACACCTTCTACTACAATAGATAAAAATGAAGTGACACCGGTTGGAGTAACTGCCCCAGCAGCCCAAGTAACAGCGCCTAAAGAAGTTAAGAACATAGGTGAAGTACAAGGAGAAAGTCACGAGAGTCCTTTAGCTGGGAAAGAAGTAATAATTAACAATGTTGTTGTTACAAAAACTGATAAAACAGGTTTCTATGTTCAAGATAAAGTTTCTGATAACAATCCAAGAACATCTGATGCAGTTTATGTTGCTTCAAAAGATAAAGTAGAATCAGGAGACTTACTAAAAGTTCAAGGTACTGTTAAAGAAGGTTATATGGAAGAATATTCTGTAAAACCAGGGCAAACTTTTAAAAAGCCAGCAGGTAGCTTAACAGTTACTCAAATAATTAATGCAACTATAACAAAATTAGGAAAAGCAGAATTACCGAAAGCATTAAATATTTCTGAAAAAATGCCTAAAGACGTAGTGGATAATACTCCGACAAAATATAATCCAGAAACTGAAGCATTAGACTACTGGGAAAGTCTAGAGGGGATGCTTGTTGAAGTAACTAAACCAAAAGTTACTGGTCCACAATATAAAGGTGATATTTATGTATTACCAGGAGATTATAAAGGTCAAAAACTTAATAATATCGGTGGAGTGAATCTTCGTCCAGGTGTCCAAAATACAGAAGTATTACCAGTAACTGTTGGAAATAAATTTGTAGCAAAAGCAAAAGACTACTTTAATGAAAATATATCAGGAGTAGTTACTTATAGAAACAAAACATACAAAATTGATCCAACAACTGTACCAACACTACAAGATGGAGGATTAAAACGTGAAGTTTCAAAAATCTATCCAGCTGAAGATAAATTAACTATCGCTTCATACAACATTGAAAACTTCTCAGCTAATAATAATGGACATGATGAAACACCAGAGGAAAAAGTTGATAAAATTGCTAATTCATTTATCAAGGAAGTGCACAGTCCTGATATTATTACTCTAATCGAAGTTCAAGATAACAATGGTGGAGTTAATGACGGAACTGTTGAAGGAGTTAAGAGTGGAGAAAAATTAGCTCAAAGAATTAAGAGTCTTGGTGGGCCAGATTATAAATACACAGAAATAGCTCCAGTTGACGGAAAAGATGGTGGGAAACCAGGTGCTAACATTAGGGTTGCTTATTTATATAATCCTAAGAGAGTAACTCTAATTGGTAAAGAAAAAGGTGGAAGCGAGGAAGCTGCACGCTTTATAAATGGACACCTTGAGAAAAACCCATCTAGAATTGATCCGACAAGTGTTCATTTCGAGAAAGTTAGAAAATCACTAGCTGCTGAATTTGAATTTAAAGGTGAAAGAATAGTAGTAATTGCTAATCACTTAAAATCAAAATTAGGTGATGATGCAATCTATGGTTCGAACCAACCATCAGTAGAAAATACTAGACCAAAACGTATTGAAGAAGCCAAAATTCTAAATGCCTTCATTAAAGAAGGATTACGTCAAAATCCTAACTTAAAATTTGTTCTTACTGGAGACTTCAATGACTTCGAGTTCTCAGATAGTGTAAAAACAATCGTAGGAAATGAACTTGTTAACTTAATGGCTGAACATGAACAAGGAGATAGATATTCATACTTCTACCGTGGAAGCAACCAAAGTTTAGATAATATTTTAGTTTCTAAAAATATCAAGGATAAAGTAGTGTTCTCTCCTGTGCATATTAATGCTTCATTTATGGAAGAACATGGACGTGCTTCGGACCACGATCCAGTAGTTGTGCAAATTGACTTTAGTAAGAAAGCAGAGTCAACTACTTCAACTCAACCAGGTACATCAGTAAATCCAGTTAACTCTGATAGTCCAAAAGATTCAACGAATTTAGCTACTTCTGAACAAACAGGAAAAGATTTTGTGCGTACTGTTAGATTAGCTGATGGAGTAACAGTCTCAGTTAGATATGATGAATCAAAAGTCAACGGTGTTGATAAATTTGTTGCCCAAGATGTTACAGGAGAAAGAGCTAAAGAAATAAAAGAATTAGTTAAAGAATTTAATTCAGAATTAAATGTAGTAAGAACATTAGAACTTCACTTTGAAGATAAAGGTGGTAATGAGATAAAAGCAACAGGAGAAAATCGTGTAGTTACTTTAGCAGTGGCTAAAGATGAAAATCAACAATTGAAAGTGTATCATGTTAATGGAAAGGTGTTAGAAGAAATAAAAGATACTTTATACACAGATGGAAAAATTACTTTTAATACAAATCACTTCAGTACATTTGTTATTACAGCTCAATCATTAGTTCCTGGGAATAATACTGCGCAAGCAGATGCTACAAACACAGTGCCGAAAGAAGCGCCTAGAGCAAAAGAAGATAAAAAAGCTAAAATATTACCAAATACTGGTATCAATTCTTCTAGTACAGAAGTAGCAGGATTAGGATTGATTGCTTTAGTTGGACTTGCAGTTAGACGTAAACTTTCTAAATAATTAATTAACAAGTGAATAGGGAATATAGTTTATAAGTAAAAAATATACGTATTATTTATTATTTTAGATATATCTAATAACGTGTGTTATAGAGACTTGAGAATAAGATTTTATAAATCATTATTTTCAAGTCTTTTTTTGAGAAGCAAGTATAATCATTAGAGAAAAAAGTCGAAATGTGGTAAAATTTTATAGTTAAGCAAAATAATGATTGAGAGGTATTAATCATGAAAACAGTGTTATTTATTGATAATCTTGAAGTATTTGCTAATCATGGATTATTTGAAGAAGAGAATAAATTAGGTCAGAAATTTATTTTTGACATAGAATGTGAACTTAATTATAAGAAAGCTATGTTCAGTGATGAAATGACAGATAGTATTAGTTATGCTGATATTGCAGAAGTTGTTGTGAAAACTGCTACGACTAATACATTTAATTTGCTAGAAAGATTAGCTAGAGAAATTTTAAAAAATATTTTTACTGAATTTTCTCAAATAGAAAATATAAATTTAAAAATTAATAAACCAGGAGCACCGATAAAATATCATTTTGAAAAATGTGGTGTAGAAGTAAAAACGTCACGTGAGGAGTTTTATAACTTATAATGATTATACTAGCGTTAGGAACTAATATAGAGCCAAGAGAACAGTATTTAAAAGATGCTTTAGCAAAAATAGAAGAAAATAATCTTAAGATTATTTTAGAGAGCAGTATTTATGAAACACCTGCATGGGGTGGCGTAGCTGATCAAAATTTTTTAAATATGTGTATAGAAATAGAAACTGAACTAGAAGCATATGAACTACTAGATACGGTTCAAAAAATAGAACTTGAGTTAGGTCGAGTTCGTAAGGAACACTGGGGTAATAGGACAATAGATATTGATATAATTATATTTAATGATTTAGTTTTTAATGATGAAAGATTAATTGTTCCACATAAATATATTCATGATAGAAACTTTGTTTTAGTTCCTTTAGTAGAAATGTACGGCAGTATAGAGATAGCTGGGAAAAACATAAAAGAATCATTAGAAAAAATAACAGAACCGATTAGAATTTTTAAGAGTAAATTATAAGATGAAAGGATAAAGAATGTTTAAAATTAGAGAAGTAGAAATTCCAAATAGAGTTGTTTTAGCACCTATGGCAGGTGTGTGTAATGCCGCATTCCGTTTAACAGCGAAAGAATTCGGAGCGGGATTAGTTTGTGCTGAGATGGTGAGTGATAAAGCTATTTTATTTAATAATAAAAAAACGATGAATATGTTATATATCGATCCAAGAGAACGTCCATTAAGTTTACAAATCTTCGGAGGGGAGATTGAAACATTAGTAGAAGCTGCGAAGTATGTTGATAAAAACACAGAAGCTGATATTATTGACTTAAATATGGGGTGTCCAGTACCAAAGATTACTAAAGTTGATGCTGGTAGTAAATTACTTCTTGATCCAGATAAGGTATATGAAGTAATTGCAAGACTAGTAGACTCTGTTTCTAAGCCTGTAACTGTAAAAATGCGTATGGGATGGGATGATGAGCATATTTACATAATGGATAACGCCAGAAATGCAGAGCGTGCCGGTGCTAGTGCTATTGCTATCCACGGTAGAACAAAAGTTCAAATGTACAGTGGTAAAGCTAACTGGGATGTAATTCGTGATGTGAAAAAAGAATTGAAAATTCCAGTAATTGGTAATGGGGATGTAACTTCGCCAGAACTTGCGAAAAAAATGTTAGATGATACAAATTGTGACGCGGTAATGATAGGGCGTGCAGCTCTAGGAAATCCATGGATGTTATATCGTACAGTTAAATACTTAGAAACTGGTGAATTAACAGAAGAACCAAGTCCAAGAGAAAAAATTGATGTTTGTCTACTTCACTTAAGAAGACTTATGGAAATTAAACCTGAAAGAGTTGCCGTACATGAAATGAGAAAACATGCTGCATACTACATGAAAGGTATTAAAGGTGGAGCAAAAGTTAAAAAAGAATTAAACACTTTAAACTCGTATGCAGAAATGGAAAATCTATTTGGAGAATTTTTAGATTATCTTGAATCTGGAATTGCTACTCCAAAAAAAGAAATAATCATTTAATGTATTGAATTATTATTCCTAATCAATAAAAATAATTTTGAAAAGAGGTTATACAAATAATAGTATAATCTCTTTTTTTTATGAGTAAGAAAAAATATAAAATATATTTAAATAGTTTTTAAGATCGTATAAATGTTGAAAGTTAGAGATTCTTGTGATGTTATATAAACAAGGATGTACATATGATTAATAAATAATTAAACTACAAATAATTCTTAGAGAATGGTAAATTTTAAAAAGTAGCTAGAAAATAATAATTCAATGTGTTATAATTAAGAAAAAAGAAAACGTTTTAAAAGGTGAGGTAGTTATATATGACTAGAAAGGCAAAAATTATAGCAACTTTGGGAAATAGTACAGAGGGGATCTTAGAGGAGATTGTTGCTAGAGGTGCCGATGCTGTATTAGTTGATACATATTATGGAAGTATAGAAGAGTGCATCGATAGAATTAATAAAATAAAAGAATTAAGAGATGAATTAGACAAAAATACTGCAATTATTTATGACTTGGATCATATTTATGCGGAAAGTAAATATAAACTAATAAAAATAGAAGAAGAAAATGTTCATTTTGCTTGTCAAAATGATGTTGATTTTGTTGCCTGTCCATTTGTTAGTAACTTAGATGAAATCAGAAAAGTAAAAGATATATTACAAGTTCAAGCGAAAAAGGATATTGGATTAATAGTAAAAATTGACTGTAAAGAAGCATATAAAAATATCGATGAAATTATTCAATTTGCGGATTCTATTATGATAAATAGAGATGAACTTGGTATGGAATTACCGTATCAAAACTTACCAAGTATTCAAAAAGAAATTATTAGAAAAGCTAATGATGCAACGGTAGAAGTAATATTAACAACTCAAATGTTACATTCTATGATTTATAATCCTAGACCTACACGTGCAGAGGTTTCGGATGTAGCGAATGCAGTTATTGATGGAGTAGATGCAATAATGTTAATAGAAGAAACAGCAACTGGAAGTTATCCAAAAGAGGCATTACAAACTGTCGATAAAATTATTAGTTATGTAGAAACCCAAGACAGAGTATTTGATAGAGATGAAGATGAGTACAAAAATCATAAGATGGATATAGCGCACGCTATTTCATTATCAACTAAATATTTGCTTGATTCATTAGATGTAAATAATATTGTAACTTATACGAAATCTGGTAGTACAGCTAAGTTTATCGCAAGGTATAAGCCTAGAGTACAAATTTTGGCTGTAGTTCCTTCAAAACAAAATGCTAGAAAATTAGCTTTAACACGTGGTGTTACTACATTTATTGAAGAAAGAACACTTCCTATGGAAGAAATGTTAAACTTAGCACCAAAATTTGCTAAGGAATCAGGTTTAGCAAAAGAGGGAGATTATATCTTAATTACAGCAGGACAACCTGATCTTGGAAAAGATAATGTTCCGCCAACTGATTTTGTTAATATAAGACAAGTTTAAAAATTGCAAATTTTCATAATATTAAGAGATTGAACTAAATAAAAAGTTCGATTTCTTTTTGTATATTTCAAGAAATACTTAGGTATTTGTTATAAATTTTATTATGTAAGAGAGGGTTATTATTGAAGAAATTTTTGAAAAACCATGATATAATTTAATGTGGAGTTTAGATATGTAAACAGAAATTTTTAGAAAGGAATTTTTTTATGAATAATAATAAATCTTTGCTAAGTAAAATTGTAAAGTATGTCTTAATGCTTTTATTTGTAGTTGGTGGTGCATTTGGATTATATTCATACATGAATAGAAACTATAATGAATCACAGGTTCGAGTTGAACAAAAGGTAGAATCATCACAGGAGTCTAAGAAAAATGATGAATATGTAGTTGATCAAGCTGAGAAAGATTATTTGGCTAATAAGTTTAAAGACTTAAAAGCAACAAATAATGAGGTTATTGGGTATATGTATGTTCCTGGTGATGGTAATGATTCGCTTAAAGAACCAATTTTACAAACAACAAATAACTCTAAGTATTTAGAGTATGGAATTGATAACAAACCAGCTCCATTTATTGGTGCAGTTTTTATGGATTTTGAAAATAAACCAGGTTTAGACCAAAGCGATGTAAAATGGGTATTCGGACATGCTCGCGCAGGAATTGAGGAGAAGAAGATTACATTAGATACTAGAGTATTCAACAATATGAACTGGTTTGCTAAAAAAGATTATTTTGACAGTCATAGAGTTGTAGTTATGGAAACTCCGGAAAGAAAATACTATTATGAAGTAACAGGAGTTAAAGTGGTTCATGAAGATACTAATCTGTATCAGATACCAACAACTGCTGATAAAAAAGATGAATTTATAAGTTTATTTAAAAACGGGGCAAGAAATTGGCTAGAAAATAGTAAAATTTCTGGTGAGGATAATATGACTGTTTTCTGTACTTGTAGATTAGATGATGTTGCATTACGAACATTAGTATTAGCTAGACAGGTTCCGGACAAAGAATTAAAAGAATTCTTAGAAAAAAATAAAGAATTATTAAATAGTTAATAATAAAAAGCACAACGTAAAAATGTACCGACCCCAAAAAGTTAGACCAAAAAATC
>CALHQV010000016.1 GCA_938038035.1 uncultured Gemella sp.
GCAATGAGTGCTCTGTTATCAGAGTTTGGGGCGATAGCGTTAATTAATAAAATATTTGCACCGCTTATGAAACCTCTTTGGGGAATGCCTGGGGCCAGTGTAACTGGAGCAGTAGCGACGTATTTATCAGATAACCCAGCAATTATTCCATTCTCGAAAGATAAACGTTTTATAGCGTTCTTCAAAAAATACCAAGTTCCAGCGTTATGTAACTTAGGGACAGCATTCGGTATGGGGCTTATTGTAACGATGTTTATGATGGGACAAGGAGCTGGTTTTGTAAAAGCAGCGATTATTGGGAATGTTGGAGCTATTATAGGTAGTATAATAAGTGTGCGTCTAATGTTAAGACAAACTAAGAAATACTACGGAGATGAAGCTGAAGATCCAGTTGTAGATGCTGAAGTTGAAGGTCAATCACTGGATAAAGTTAGAATCGTACGTGATGGGAATCTATTCCAACGTACCCTAGATACTATCTTAGAAGGTGGTAAAGTAGGGGTAGAAATGGGTATGGCTATTATTCCAGGAGTGCTTATCGTTTGTACCTTTGTAATGATGCTAACATTCAAAATGCCAGCAGGAGGATATACTGGAGCAGCCTATGAAGGAGTTGGATTCCTACCTTGGTTAGGTGAAAAATTAAAATTTATTCTTGAACCACTATTTGGATTCCATTCTGCTGAGGCGATTGCCTTCCCGATTACGGCGTTAGGAGCTGTAGGAGGAGCAATTTCGTTAGTGCCAGAATTCCTAAGAAGTGGTCTTATTGGACCAAATGATATCGCAGTATTTACAGCGATGGGAATGTGCTGGAGTGGATATTTAAGTACACACATCGGTATGATGGATGCACTTGGAGTTAGAAAATTATCTTCAAAAGCCATTCTTTCTCACACAATAGGTGGTATAGTCGCGGGTATTGTAGCCCACTATTTATTTGTACTACTAGGATAATAAAATTATAAAAGGCGTAGCTTTCAAAGTTACGTCTTTTTATTATTGTAGAATTTTAGAAATCTATTGAAATTTTTATTTAAAAAACTATTGATGGATGCTATTAATTTTAATGATTCCTTGAAGAGAAGTGCGGGAAGTAGTATAATTAAACTATATGTACTTTTTGACAAATATTATAAAAAGGGGAAATCTTTTATGGAAAGATTTAAGAGTGTTAATTTTTATTATACCTTAGGTATAATGTTGGTTATTTCGTTAGCTGCGAAATATCTTGCGCAAGTACCAGCGTTAAAACTTTTTGGACACCTAGTAATTGCGCTTGTTATTGGTATGGCGTTACAAACGTCGAAAGGATTGAAAGAGCAAGTTAAGGCGGATATTCCGTTTATAAGTAATAAGTTCTTACGCCTTGGGATAATTTTACTAGGATTTAAGCTAGCGTTGGATAGACTTTTAGCTGAAGGAAAGAAAACATTAGTCGTTGCCTTCTTTATTGTGTTATTCATGATAACTTTAACTTATTTTATGTGCCGCGCGTTTAAAGTAGATCATGAACTTGCCTTACTTTCTTCATGTGGTTGTGGTATCTGCGGTGCTGCGGCGGTTATGGGGGTAAGTGGTCAACTACGTGCGAAAACCGATAACAGTGTTCTTGCTGTTGCGGTAGTTGCGATACTTGGTACAGTATTTACCTTGATAGAAGTAACCTTGCAACCTTATTTAGGTCTTGATGCGTACAACTACGGAGTATTTACTGGAGGAAGTCTTCATGAAATAGCCCACGCAGTTGCGGCAGGAGGTGCAGGAGGTCAAGTAGCTCTTGATGCTGCGATTCTTACTAAGTTATCACGTGTTCTTATGCTTATCGTTGTGGCAGGTGTGCTGATTGTAGTTAATAAAAAAACTCAAGATGAAACGAAAGGTAAAGTTCCGATGCCGTACTTTATTCTAGGATTTATCTTTATGAGTATTTTAGGAAGTTATGTTACTTTCCTAAAACCATTAGTACCTTTCTTTGTTGATGCAGCGTATATCTTCTTAGGTATGGCAATGGCAGCTCTTGGTATGAGTGTTAACTTTAAAGTAATTAAAGAACGTGGTGTGCGAGTATTCACAGCGTGTTTCTTATCATCAGTAATATTGATGATAGTTTGCTACGTAGTTGCTAGATTTATTTTCTAATATGATGATTAAGAGTGCTTTTTAGGAAGCATAGCTAGGACATAATAAAAAAATCGATAGAGGAGAATAGTTATGACAATTACTAACCTTTTAGGGATAAAGTATCCAATTTTTCAAGGAGCTATGGCACAAATAGCCAGACATGAACTTGTTTCAGCGGTGTCTAATGCAGGAGCGCTAGGAATACTGGCTTCAGGAGGAGTGAGTCCTGAAGAACTACGTAAAGAGATTCAACAGTGTAAAGAACTTACCGATAAGCCTTTTGCGGTTAATCTAATGCTGATGATGCCGAATATCGATGAAATAATCGCTGTTGTTATTGAAGAAGGTGTTAAAATCGTCACAACAGGGGCGGGAACACCTAGAAAATTCATGCCACGCTTAAAAGAAGCGAGGATAAAAGTTATTCCAGTTATTCCTTCTGTGAAAGCTGCGGTAAAAATGGAAGAGTTAGGCTGTGACGCTGTTGTTGTCGAAGGTATGGAAGCTGGAGGACACGTTGGGACTAGTACTACTATGGCGCTATTACCTCAGGTAACAAGTGCGGTGAATATTCCTGTAATTGCGGCTGGGGGTATAGCTGATGGACGTGGAATGGCTGCAGCATACTGCTTAGGAGCGAGTGGAGTTCAGATGGGAACCGTATTCTTAGCTTCAGAAGAATGTCCAGTGACAGATGCATATAAAAATATGATCTTAGAAGCCGTCGATACATCTACTACATTAACTGGAGAAAAATTCGGAGCGCCTGTGCGTGGTATTAAAAATGAACTTACAAAGAAATATCATGAACTAGAAGAACAATCTTCAACTCTTATGGAATTAGAAGAGTTAACGCTTGGATCATTAAGACGTGCTGTTTACTATGGTGATGTAGAAAACGGATCTGTTATGGCAGGTCAAATAGCGGGATTAGTGACTGAAATTCGCCCTGTTAGGAACATAATAGAAGATGTTATAAAAGAAGCACGAGAAGTGTTGAAACGAACAGAAATATAGAATATAACGGAAACCTTAGGTATTGAAAAAGTACCTAGGGTTTATTTTTTGAAGAAGTGATCTGCTCGATAGAAAGTATAATGTGAAATTAACCTTTATTTGAATTTCTAAAGGTTGTAAAATTACAGAGAATAACCAGGTTTCAATTGACTATAGTTACTCTTTATTATATTATAGTTATATAATTTATCTTTATTACAATAGGAGGGTTTTATGATAGACCAAAGACGTAAACATGTTACTTATGGTTCTTCTTTTAAAGACTTCTTTAAAGGGTTCGTGGACTTTACAGGGTATACATCTATATCTGGACACTGGTTCCCTGTAGGGAGTATTTTAGGAGGGCTTATCTTACTAACAGTTATAGTATTCCAAGGTATATTTTCTTCATTTACTAGTATTGGTAGAAAATCAAGCAGTAGTGCAGACTACCTATTAGGTGGAGGAGCGTTAAGTGATGGAGTATCTACGCTTCAAACAGGATTAGCATTTGGAATATTTATTATTATAGCTGGACTTATTTTAATTTTACCTCTAACTGCAAGTTTCGCAAGAAGACTACGTGATGTAGGTTTTGCAACATGGGGAATTGTTATTTTAATAGCTTTATATTACATTTTAAGTTATTTCTCAGTGTATTTATTAACTCCGGTTTATGCTATTGTATTCTTCTTTGTGTTAATGTCACTACCATCAAACGCGGTAGAGACTAACTCAAACAGTGAGTTTGCTAGATTCTTCTTAAGACAAACACCGCAAGCTCAACAATACTATAGTCAATTTGCAAATCCATTTGGACAACCAGTTCAATACGATCAATTCGGTAATCCAATTCCGAATCAACCGCAATTTAACAATGGTATGAATCAAGGATTCCAAGGACAACCACAAGGGTTCAATCCAAACGCACCACAAGGACGTCCACAACAAGGATTCCAAGGTCAAGCGCCACAAGGATTTAATCCAAACGCACCACAAGGACGTCCACAACAAGGATTCCAAGGGCAACCGCAAGGATTCAATCCGAATGCGCAACACGGAGGACAACCACAAGGGTTTAATCCGAACCCGCAACACGGAGGACAACCGCAAGGATTCAATCCAAACGTACAACACGGAGGACAACCACAAGGATTTAATCCAAATGCGCAACACGGAGGACAACCACAAGGGTTCAATCCAAATGCACAACATGGAGGACAACCACAAGGGTTTAATCCAAATGCGCAACATGGAGGACAACCACAAGGGTTCAATCCAAACGCGCAACATGGAGGACAACCACAAGGGTTTAATCAAAATGCACAACATGGAGTACAGGAACAACCTGTTGTGAATGGAGTTCAAGAAGAACAACCAGTGCAAGAACCACAAGAAGTGCATGTTGCACCAGAACAACATGTAGAGGTAGCACCGCAAGTCGAAACTGTGCCAGCAGTAGAAACTCCAGCTCCTCAAGTTGAAGAAACTCATCAAGCAGAAACTGTAGCAGTTGCTGGTGGAGCAAGAAGCAGAAGACTTCAAAAGTTAAACAGAGCTGAAGAAGAAGTAGCTTTCAAAAAAAGAAGATAATTAATAAGATGACTTATTAGATAGAAAAAAAGGTTCAGGTATAAAACTTGAACCTTTTTTCATTGAAGTAATTTGAAATATAGGTTTAAAAATTATAGTTTTAAATCTTGAAACTCTCTGAGTTTAAGATAGTTCTTATTACTTTTCACATTTGATAATTTTACTACTTTAAAGTATAATACTTATGAGTAGTAAAAATATCGAATAAAAGAAAAAGAAGGTGGATTTATGTTTTTAGGAAGAGAAAAAGAGTTGAGTTCTTTAGAACAAATGTATAATAAAGATGGATTTCAGATGGCTGTTGTCTATGGGAGACGTCGTATAGGGAAGACATTTTTACTAACTGAATTTGTAAAAGACAAAAATTCATTATATTTACCTGCTGAAGAAGTGAATGATCTATTGAATCTCCAGAAGTTTTCTAAAATTCTAGGTGAAAAAATTGGATTAAAAAACTTCCCGAATATAGAGAATTGGAATAATTTCTTTAGTTTGATAAAAGAAAAGTTTGGAAATGATAAGTTGGTATTGATTATTGATGAATATCCGTATGTAGCAACAGCGAATAAATCTCTAAATTCGATATTGCAACACGTAATAGATCACGAATTGAAGGACACTAATATTTTTCTAATCCTTTGTGGTTCATCTATGAGTTTTATGGAAAATCAGGTTTTAGGTGAGAAAAGTCCTTTGTTCGGGCGTCGAACAGGTCAACTTAAGGTTAATCCATTAGATTACTATGATTCTGCAAAGTTCTATCCGAATGTTGGTAATGAAGATAAGGTTAAATACTATGCTTGTGTTGGTGGAACACCGTATTATCTATCTTTAATAGATGAGAAATTATCATTTGAAGAAAATATAAAAGAGTTGTATTTTGGTATTAATGGATACTTGAATAATGAAGGTGTTCTTCTTATGAAGCAAGAATTCAGAGAACCTGCGAATTATAATGCAGTATTACAGGCGATAGCTAGTGGTTCGAATACATTAGGAGAAATCGTTAGTTATACAAAACTTGAAAGTAATATAGTTTCCAAGTATCTATTAGTTTTACAAGATTTGAATTATATAGAAAGAGTAATTCCTTTCGGAGCTAATTCCTTAAAAGGGAAAACTAGTCGTTATATTATTACTGAAAATTTCTTAGTGTTTTGGTATCGTTATGTGTTTTCTGTAAGAGGAGAAATAGAGCGAGGATATGGAGAAATCTATGCGGAAGTGGCGTTAAGTGATTTACCAAACTTTATAGGACCTATTTTTGAAGAAATTTCAAGACAGTATTTACGTAGGGTGAATATAAAAAAAGAACTACCTTTCATCGCGAAAACCTTTGGACGTTGGTGGGGTAAAGATAAAAAAGGGAATGTTCAAGAAGTTGATGTTGTAGTAGATTCTATTCTTGATAAGAAGATGATAGTAGGAGAATGTAAGTGGCGTGAATCTATTAAATTGTCAAAAACTATAGATTTACTATCTCAAAGAGCAGAGATTTTTGATAAATATACCACTTATAAATATTTGTTTGTAAAAAATAATGATATTTCTGCACAAGAGGATATAGTTGTAGTTACATTAGATGAATTCTATAAATAATTTTACTACTTTAAAGTATAATACTCAGGAGTAGTAAAACTAAATGATGTAAGTTTAGAATTTTCAAGGACTGGGTGATGGAATTATTAAAACGCTCATCAATCGAGCTAAAAAATCTTTGCAGTGAGGGTTTGGAAATTTTATTTAACATTCTTTTATAAGTATCATGAAAACTCTTTAGAAATAAATATGAAAATTAAAAATCGCTCATCATTTAGAAAAACAATCAAACATTAAAAATAAAACACTCATTTTAATCGTTTATTTTGATTATTTATGAGTGTTTTTGCTTGAATTTGATTGAATAGCTATATTATATTAGATATAATAATCATGGGAGTTAGGAGAGAAGAAAATGTTGAATGAAAGATGGAATAAAATTTTAGATTTATTAGATGAAAGAGGTTCGTTGAATCTAAAAGAGTTGATGGAGTATTGTAATGTTTCAGAAGCTACGATAAGACGAGATCTTACGAATCTAGAAGATAAAAACTTATTATATAGAACACACGGTGGTGCGATGAAACGCTCAGCAGCCCGAGGTAGTGAAGAAAGTGTTGAAGCAAAACGTGCAGACTTCCTACAAGAAAAAAGAGAAGTTGCGAAGTACATTTGCGATAATATCTTACAATCAGGACAGACGATTTATCTTGATGCGGGGACATCGACATATGAAATGATAGAATATCTACGTGATAGAAGAATAACCGTTGTGACGAATTCAACATATCATTTACCGAAACTTATTAATAACAAAATTCACACAATAATATTAGGTGGAACGATAAAACATTCTACACAAGCTGTCATCGGTTCGGTCGCTATCGAACAACTGAAGAAATACAGCTTCGATATGTGTTTTGTAGGATGCAATGGAATAGATGAAACTTTCGGTGTAACAACAGCTGAAGAGAATGAAGCGTTTATCAAAGCTACGGCGTTAAAAAATGGTAAGAGAAAATACATTCTTGCTGATAAATCGAAGTTTGGTCATAGAAAGTTCCAAAAATTCGCCGAATTAGATGATGTAACCATCGTATCTTATGAAGTTCCAGAAGAATATAAGAAATTTAAAAATATAATAGAAGTAAAAAATATAAAGGAGGACTAACAGTGTATTATACAATTACTTTAAATCCAGCTGTTGATATGCTGACGACGGCGGAAAATTTTGCGCTTGGAAAGTTAAATAGAACTCAAGAAGCGAAGTACGTAGTAGGTGGAAAAGGTATTAATATCTCTATCTTATTAAACAACGTTGGTGTTGATAGTAAGGCGTGGGGATTTGTTGCCGGATTCACAGGGTATTTTATAAAATCAGAACTAGATAAACTAGGTGTAAAACATGATTTTGTAGAAACTCGTGGAGCGACTAGAATCAATATGAAGTTAACTACAGAAACTGAGACTGAAATTAACGGTCAAAGTAGTAGTGTAAACCTAGATAACGTGAGCGACTTCTTTACAAAATTAGAAGTGCTGACGGAAGAAGATGTGGTATTCTTATCAGGTAATGTTATTGCGGGAATGGGTGTAGAGGATTTTAAAGCTATAGCGAAAAGAGTATCTGCATCAGGAGCTACATTAGTAGTAGATAGTAATAAAGAATTAGTGTTAGAGACACTTCAGTATAAACCATTCGTAGTTAAGCCGAATGAATTCGAACTTGGAGAAATGTTCGGTGTAACTTTAAATAGTATAGAAGAAATCTTACAATACGCTGAGAAATTACAAGAACGTGGAGCGAAAAATGTCCTTGTTTCACGTGGAGCAGACGGAGCTTTACTACTAACTGAAGATAAAGAAGTATTCGAAGTAAACGTAGCTAAAGGTAAGATAGTATCGACTGTTGCGGCGGGAGATAGTATGCTTGCGATGTTTGTTGCGAAATACAATGAGACAAAAGACTACCAAGAAGCTCTGCGCTATGCATCGGCAGCTGGTGGTGCGACATCATTCTCAGTAGGAGTAGGAAGCAAAAAGCTAATTGAAGAATTACTACCACAAATCGAAGTTAAGAAATTAAAATAAGGCTTTGATAGATTAACGGTGGGAAAATAAAAAATAGATTCCCAAAATTCGAAGCCGAAAAATAAAACTTCGATAGGCAATTCTGGGGGACTGACTCAAAAGTCCTAAATTATTTATAGAAAAAAATATTTCCTCGGAAATATGTAATTAACAAAGGAGAAAGAAATGAAATTAACAGATGTTCTAAATTATGACTTAGTTCAATTCGGATTCAGTGCTGCTGATAAAAAAGAAGCTCTGGATAAACTAACAAACATGTTAGTGGAAAAAAATATTATCGCTAGTAAAGAAAACTTCTTAAAAGCCTTATTAGCTCGTGAAGCCCAATCAACTACAGGAGTAGGAGAAAATGTAGCTATCCCTCACGCTAAAAGTGCAGACTTTGATAAAGCGATGATTGTTTATGCGAAAAGTGACGAAGGTGTAGAGTGGGAAAGTTTTGACGGACAACCTGCCAAACATATCTTTATGATCTGTGCACCAGACGGTGGAGCAGACGAGCACCTTAAAGCTCTAGCTTCATTGTCACAAGCACTTATGGATGCAGATGTAAAAGCAGGATTAGATGCAGCTGCAACTAAAGCAGATGTAGAAAAAGTATTCGCAGATTTTGTAGCGAAAACAGAAGCTCCAAAAGAAGAAAAACAGGCAACTCTAAGTGGAGAAAAACCATACATTATCGCAGTAACAGCTTGTCCAACAGGTATTGCCCACACATTCATGGCTGCGGAAAAAATTAAAGAAACAGCTAAAGCGATGGGACTAGATGTTAAAGTAGAAACAAACGGTCAAATCGGTGTAGAAAACAAACTTACAAAAGAAGATATTGAAAGAGCAGCAGGAATCATCGTTGCAGCCGATAAAAAAGTAGAAGTTGCACGTTTTGATGGACGTCCAACAATTATGACAAAAGTAGCTGACGGAATTAACAAACCAGAAGAACTTATCCAAACAATCTTAGATGGAAAAGCACCTATCTATAAACATGATGGAGCAGTAGATGCTTCTGAAGATTCTTCAGCAAATGAAAGTATCGGACGTCGTGCTTACAAACACCTAATGGAAGGTGTAAGTAACATGCTACCATTCGTAGTAGCTGGTGGTATTCTTATCGCATTATCATTTATCTGGGGTATTAAGTCGTTTGATCCGAAAGATCCATCTTATAACAAAGTTGCAGAAGTATTATTCTACTTCGGTAAAATTTCATTTAGTATGATGTTACCAATCCTAGCAGGATTCATCGGTCGTTCTATCGCTGACCGTCCTGGGTTTATCGTAGGTATGATCGGTGGTATTTTAGCAGATCCAAGTATTCTAGGTTTGAAAAGTGATTTATTAGCGTACACTCCTTCAGGATTCTTAGGAGCATTAGTAGCTGGTTTCTTAGCTGGTGGAATTATCCAAGTGTTAAAAATTGCGTTCAGTTGGATGCCTCGTTCATTAGATGGTATTAAACCAATCTTCCTATTCCCTATCTTAGGGTCACTAATCATGGGATTATTAATGATCTTCCTAATCAACGCGCCGATGGCAAGTGTTATGGAAGGATTAAAACACTTTATCGAGAGTCTTAACGGAAGCGGTAAATTCATCCTTGGATTCGTAGTAGCTGCGATGATGGCTATCGACATGGGTGGTCCAATTAACAAAGCTGCTTACGTAACAGGTACGGCTTTACTAACATCTGCAGGTTCAGCAGGAAGTGATGTAATGGCTGCGGTTATGATCGGTGGTATGGTACCTCCATTAGCAATCGCAATCTCAGCAACAATTAACAAAAACATCTGGCCAAAAGCACAACGTAGTGGAGCATTAGTAAACTACGTAATGGGATTATCATTTATTACAGAAGGAGCTATTCCGTTCGCAGCAAGTAACCCAGCGCGTGTTATCCCACCATTATTTATCTCAAGTGGTATCGCTGGAGCTCTAAGTATGACTTTTGGTGCTGTATCAAAAGCCCCTCACGGAGGAATCTTCGCTATCGCAGCAGGTGCAGTAAGTAATCCGCTTATGTATATATTAGCTTTAGTGATCGGAGCAGTATTAGGTGCATTACTATTAATCGCATCATTAAGCTTTGGTAAAAAGATAGAAGATTAATACGTTAAATATTTTATTTACAAAAATCTATATAAAGTAGATTATAAGGATTCTGATTTTCTTTGCAGAGGAAATTTCAATTATATTTTCCTATTGGTGAGGAGTCGTAAAGACAAATAAGGATAAAAAATAAAATCATAAAGAC
>CALHQV010000017.1 GCA_938038035.1 uncultured Gemella sp.
TCAATTCAAAATGCTAAACCAACAGGGACTTCAACAAGTTATTCAGAAGCAAAAGGCACATCAGTAGACTTAATTAAGTCACCTAAAGCAAATGTAGCATTTGCGGATACAATCGATGACAAAACATCAGCAACAGATTCTGATACTATTAAGACAAAATTAACAGTAACTGCACCAGACGGAAGCCAAAAAGTATTCGATGCGGCAAAAGCAGAAGAAGCAGCATATATTGCAGCTCAACGTACTGCAGCAGAAAAAACTAAAGCAGCTGCAGAAGCTGTGAAAAATGCACAAGGAGCAGCGAATGAATTAGCTCATGCTCAAGAACTATTGGATCGTGTTTCAAGAATAGCAGATGATGCTCAAAAAGCATTAGATAACTTAAAACTACGTACGATTTCACCAACGGCTCAAGAATTAGCAGAGAGAAGACTTGCGCATGCTAAAGAGTTTAAAACATCTGTAGAAGCACAATTAGAAACGGCTAAAGCAAATCTTTCAACAAAAAATTCTGAAGTAGAGTCAACACGTACAGCTGCTTTAGAAGCTGAAAAAGCGGTAGAAACTGCACGTGCAGCACTTAAAACAGCTGCAGCAGCAAACCTAGCAAACCCAGAAATCGCAGCTTACACATTAGGTCAATATGGAAGCTATAAAGTTACAGTAAGAGCAGTCGACTCAAACGGTGTTGTAACTACTCCAACTGTAGGTGGAACAGATTCAGGTGAAGTAACTGAGGATGCAGTAGCAGAAACAACTTACTACATCGTAGTGCCTAAACCAGAAATCTCAGGTGGCGCACAAGATACTCCACAAAGTGATACTATGGAAAAAGGATTCAAAACTGGTCTTCCTGAAAGTTCTACAGTATCTGACTACAAACTAGTAGATCCTACAACAGGAGAGAAAAAATCTTCTGTAACTACAGATGAAGGAACTTACACAGTAGACCCTACAACAGGAAAAGTAACTTTCACACCAACTCAAGGATATATCGGAACTGCTAAACCAATTTCGGTAGCGGCTAATGTAACTATCCCAGGAGATGATGGTAAACCAGTAACAGTAGAAGCATCAACTACTTACACACCAACAGTTTATGGTGTTAAAGGTAACGATGACACTACAAAAGATATTCAAGGAGCAGTCCAAACTTCTAAACCAGGAATTGAAAGATTCTCTAAACTAAATACTCCAGAAAACACACCAGATGGTACAAATGTTGATTTAACTACAGCTAAGTACTCACTAGAAGGTGGTGATAATGAAGGGAAAGTTGTTGTACCAAACGAAGGAACTTACACAATCGATCCAACAACAGGTGTAGTAACATTTACTCCACTTCCAACATTCACAGGAACAGCTCAAGGTGTAGATGTAAAAGTAACAGCTAATGCAACTGATAAAGAAGGAAATGCTGTAGAAGTATCTGCTAAAGGAAAATACACTCCAGTAGTAGAACCTGCGACTCCAACTGCAGAAGCGGCAACATCAACAGATGTACAAGGTGCAACTCAAGAGCATCCTGTAACATTCAACGATTCGAAAACAACAATCAATGGTGTTGAGAAAAAAGTACCAATCGATCCAACAACATACACATTATTAGATGAAAATGGTAACCCAGCTTCTGAAGTACCAGCTAAAGACACTACAGGAAAAGTAGTAGGTACGTACACTGTTAAGAATGTAGATGGAAAAGCAGTTGCAGTATTTACACCAACTGATAAAACATATGTAGGTAAAGTAGAGCCAGTAACTGTTCAAGCGAAAGATAAAAACGGAACACCTGTAACAACTACTTATACACCGAACATTACACCGGTAACACCAACAGGAACACCTGTAACTTCAGAAGGAATCCAAGGTTCGCCACAAGAAGGAACTCCAACATTTACGCAAGGACACCCAGTTGCTCCAATTAAGATCGATGCAACTCAACCTGCTAAATTAGTAGATCCAACAACAGGTAAACCAACAGATGAACCAACAATTCCAGCTAAAGATGCAACAGGAAAACAAGTTGGTACATATACAATTGATCCAACAACAGGAAAAGTAACATTCACACCGAATAAAGACTTCGTAGGTACACCAGTACCAGCAACAGTAGAAGTTAAAGATGCGAATGGAACACCAGCAACAGCGACTTACACACCAACTGTTAAACCAGTTACTCCAATTGGTAAAGTTGCATTTACAGAAGATATTCAAGGTGCAACTCAAAGCGGAAAACCAGCCTTTGAAGGTGGTAAAACAACAGTAAACGGCAAAGAAGAAACTGTACCGATGGATGATACAGTACCAGCAACATTCGAAGATGGTTCAACTACAAAAGTAGTACCAAACGAAGGTACTTACACAGTAGCTCCAGACGGAACAGTAACATTTGTACCAGAAAAAACATTCACAGGAAAAGGTACAACATTAACAGTAATTCGTAAAGACAAAAACGGAACACCAGCTCGTGGAGAATACACAGCAGTTGTTCACCCAGTAACACCTACAGGATGGGATGTAATCTCTGCAGATATCCAAGGTCAAGAACAACATGGAAAACCTAAGTTCAAAGGTGGAACAGTAGAAATCGGTGGAGAAGAGAAAACTGTAGAAATCGATGAAAATGTAGCGCCAGTATTACTTGATCCAGCGACAAAACAACCAGTAGCGGTAGGAACTCCAGTAACTGTTAAAGGAGAAGGTGTTTATACACTTCAACCAGACGGAACAGTGAAATTCGATCCTGAGAAAACATTCGTTGGTGAAGCTAAAGGAGTAATCGTTCAACGTGTTGATAAACTTGGACAACCAGCTATCGGTAAATACCGTCCAATTGTTATCGGAGCTAAACCAAAAGCACAACCAGCTACATCACAAGATGTTCAAGGTCAAGTTCAAAAACAACCTGTTACATTTATCGATAGTGTGGTAGATAGAACGACTGTACCTGATATCGATCACCCAGATGTAAAAGTGGCAGTTCAAAAAACTGTACCGATTGATCCAAGATCATACACATTATTAGATGAAAATGGAAACTCAGTTCCGAAAGTTCCTGCGAAAGATCCAGACGGAAATGTAATCGGGGAATACACTCTTGAAGTAGTAGACGGTAAAGCTGTCGGAGTATTAACACCAAATGCAACATACTACGGAGCAGTACAACCAGTACGTGTTCAAGCAGCAGACGAAAATGGTATTACAGTAGAAACTACTTACACACCGTATATCACACCGGTAAAACCAACAGCGTCTCCAGTAACTTCAGAAGGAATCCAAGGTAAAGAACAAGAAGGTACACCAACATTTACAGAAGGTGATAAAAAAGTACCTATTAACATGGAGAAAGCACCAAAACTAGTAGATCCAACAACAGGTAAACCAACAGAAGAAAAATCTGTTATAGTTCCAGGAGAAGGTAAGTATGTAATTGACGATCAAGGAAAAGTAACATTCACACCAGAGAAACAATTCACTGGACAAGCTAAAGGAATCGAAGTTCAACGTGAAGATACGAACGGGACACCAGTAAGTGGTAAATACACTCCATTTGTTAAACCAGTAACACCAAAAGGTGATGAAAAAGAAACACAAGATGTTCAAGGTGCACCACAAAAAGCAACTCCAACATTCACAGGTGGTAAAACTACTGTTAACAATAAAGAAGAAACAGTAGAAATTGACACTACAAAACCAGCTAAATTGGTAGATCCAGCAACTGGACAACCAACAGATGCAATAACTGTGAAAGTAAAAGATGAAGGAACATACACAATTGATCCGAACTCTGGAGAAGTAACATTTACACCAGAACCAAAATTCACAGGAAAAACTTCAGGAATTAAAGTTCAACGTGTCGATAAAAATGGAACACCAGCAACAGCGACTTATACACCAACTGTAGTACCAGTAACACCAACAGGTGAAGAAAAAACTACTGAAGGTATCCAAGGAGCACCGCAAAAAGCAACTCCTAACTTCACACCAGGTAAAACAACGGTTAATGGAGAAGAAAAAACAGTAAAAATCGATACTACAAAACCAGCTAAATTCGTAAATCCAGCAACTGGACAACCAACGGATGAAACTACGATTAAAGTACCGAACGAAGGAACATACACAATCGATCCGAACTCTGGAGAAGTAACATTCACACCGGAACCAAACTTCACAGGACGCGGAACAGGTGTAACAGTTCAACGAGTTGACAAAAACGGAACACCAGCTGAATCAACATACACACCAACAGTTGTAGGAGTAACACCGACAGGTAAAGAAGCTAAGTCTAAAGACCTACAAGGTGAAACTCAAACAGGAAAACCAACATTCACAGGTGGAAAAACAACTGTAAATGGTAAAGAAGAAACAGTAGAAATCGATAATGATAAACCAGCAACATTCGAAGATGGATCAACTACAAAAGTAGTACCAAACGAAGGTACATACACTGTATCACCAGATGGAACTGTAACATTCGTGCCAGAACCAAAATTCACAGGTGTAGCAAAAGGTGTAACTGTTAAACGTGTTGACAAAAACGGAACACCAGTAACAGCGAAATACACACCAACTGTAATTCCAGTATCACCATCTGGAGAAGATGTAACATCAGTTGGACCTAAGAACACACCTCAAGAAGGAACACCAATCTTTAAAGGTGGATCAGAAACTGTTAACGGTAAAAACAAAACAGTAGAAATCGATAAAGATGTACCAGCGACATTCGAAGATGGATCAACTACAAAAGCAGTACCGAACGAAGGAACTTACACTGTCGATAAAGACGGAAAAGTAACATTCACTCCGAAAAAAGACTTTGTAGGTGTAGCAAAAGGTGTAACTGTAAAACGTGTTGATAAAAATGGAACACCAGTAATAGCGAAATATACACCAACAGTCTTAGGAGCAACATCAACTAAAGATGTAGTATCTGAAGGACCAAAAGGTAAACCTCAATCAAATACACCGGTATTCGAAGGGGATATCGATAAAGATGTACCACCAACATTCGAAGATGGAAAAACTACAAAAGTAGTACCAGGTCAAGGAACTTACACTATCGATCCAAATGGAAAAGTAACGTTCACTCCAGAACCAGAATTCGTAGGTACAGCAAACAGCGTAACAGTTGTAAGAAAAGATAAAAACGGTAAAACAATTTTTGCATCTTACACACCAACAGTACGCCCAGACACTATCTTCAGAGATAAAGAAGGAAAAGAAATTCCAGGATACCCAAGTGAAGATGGAACAACTCCTAAGAAAGATATTCCAGGATATAGATTTGTGGAAACTGTAACTGACAACGATGGAAATACAAAACACATCTACGAAAAAGTAAAAACAAACCACAAAGATAAAGAAGGAAAAGAAATTCCAAACTATCCAACAGAAGAAGGAGACCAACCGAAGAAAGATATCCCAGGATACAGATTCGTGGAAACTAAGAAACTTCCAAACGGTGATGTAGAGCATGTGTACGAAAAAGTAACACCTCCAGCGCCGACACCAACTCCAGTAGTAGAAAAAACTACATCATGGGTAGATGAAAATGAAAATCCATTAAAACCATTAGAAAATGGAACAAAAGCTCCGGGAGAAATCTCAGGATATGAGTTCGTACGAACTGTAACTGATGAAAATGGAAATGTACGTCACATCTTCAAACCAACTACTCGCATTCCAGACGAAAATAGAACTACAAACTGGGTAGACGAAAACGGAAATCCACTTAAACCATCAGAAAAAGGAACTAAAGAAGCAGGAAAAGTTCCAGGATACGAATTCGTAAGAACTATCGTAGATAAAGAAGGTAACTTAGTACATGTCTTCAGAAAAGTAACAGACTCTGATGAAAAAGTACAACCAAAACGCCTAGCGAACACAGGAACAACGGAAGCTAATACTGGATTAGCAGGATTTGGGGCACTACTTGCAGGTATTGCAGTGGCTGTAAGAAAACGCCAAAGAAAAGAAGACTAATTAGAAATCTAAAAAACTCTTATGATATATAAAAGACGCTCTCGATAATTTTCGAGGGTGTCTTTTTTATACTTTATTAACGAGGTCAAATTATTTTCGAAGGTATCTTTTAAGACTAACCTAGATTCTACGATAGGACTATGTAGTTCTTATCCGAAAAACGTAATAGTTATTGTAGTCGCCTTTTTCCTACAACTAAACAAAAAACTGACGAGATGAAGTCAGTTTAGTGTTTTGCATGATAGGAGTTATATATATTAGATATTCACATAGAGAGTGGCTAATAATAATCTATTTAGTTAATAAAAATTCTTCACAAACTCCCTTTACACGTTTGTGGATTCTATATGCTGTGGCTAATGAGACATCCATTGCCTTTGCGGTTTGTTTCATATTCAAAGTTTTTATAAATTCGCAGAAAAATTTCATTTCTTGCTCCTCTAGAGTATCTTTTAAATATTCGAACAACTGTATATACACTAGCGAATAATTATCATCCGTAGAGTCTAATTTGTTATTGTCAAAAATATCTAAAGGTACACTTTTATCTTTGTTTCTATAGCGGATTTCATCAATTAATTTTCTTTTAATGGTAGTGAAAGCAAATCGGTCGAAGTCTTTTTCTTCAATTTTCCCTTCATTTAAGATTAAAAAACTAACCAATAAACCTTCAAGTCCATAATTATAAAATTCATGATGAAGTTTTTTAGGTATGTTAACCTTATAAAGCGCCATAGTAATTAAGTCCTTTTTAACTTCAAGCAATTCGTAAAAAGATTCTGTCTCCCTATCGTTTAAATATAGTGTTCTTTTCATTACAAAAAACCTCCTAAGTGCCACTCTCTATACAAATATCTTCTTTATAAAGACAATTATGAAAAGAAATCTATATTGAAATAGAAGTAACGTAGGAAATAATTATATTGTAAAATATAAATGAATTTACCCCCTTACGAAAATAGTCCCCTTCACTATATATAGTGTGTTTTTTTGCTATTTGTAACAAAAATTATGTAAAAGTTCACAAAATGTTCATAATGTACTAATTTTCTATGATAATATTATCTTTATATTTTTCTAGTAATATAGCAAGTTTTTTAAAAAGTCTATCGCGATGTCGACAGATAGTCATAGGACTGCAGTGTTTTCTGTCTGCAATACTACGTATAGACTGCTCTTTTATAAATAAATCAACAAGAAGAAGCTGATCTTCTGTAGATAAAGTAGCAAGTGCATCATATAATGCCTTATAGATATCCTTAGTAATTACTATCTCATCGGTTAATGGAGAGTTATCTCTAATTAGATTTTCCCCGTCACTATCTTCTGTATCGAATGCATATATGAAAAATAGATTATACTTCTTATCTTTTGCTTTCGCACGCCTAACCTTGTAGCTCATATAGCAAATAGCTGAATATATTTTATCTGAAACCTCAATTTCCTGGTTTTTATTTATTTTATATATTTTCATAATATTTTCTCCTTTGAAATTAAATAAAGTAAGGGGGTTTTTAGGGGATAATGATTATAACAGATTTATAGAAAAAAAGTAAATAAATTATACGATATGAATAAATTTTTATAAAATTACGTGTAAAATATAGCACATTTAATCAAGAGATATAATTATTTAAATTTTTAAAAAATACTGGGGCATTTAAAAAGAAGAAATATTTCAGGATATCTCTTGGTTGAAGATAGGAAACATCCAAACTGAGATACAGAATATGGATATGAAAAAATAGCTACTAAAATATGGATAGATGAAAGAGAAAAGGTATGGGAAGAATATAACTTGGATTGTTGAGAGTATTAACTTGTTTTTAAATTAGGTGAATGGAGAAAGATCCTTTCTTTAGTTCATCTTCCTTCTATTGCGGACTATATGTATTTATGATAAAATTAATTGATTGAAATAGTATAAAAATAGATGTGAAAACTACTGTTAAAAAGTTGTTAAGGAAAGGAAATGTTATGCCAAGAATAATAACTATGCATCCGGTTAGAGAAACTAATAGATACGGTTTTGAAACGACTCAATTATATAGAGCGAAGGTAGCGAGAAACCTAAATGTAGACTATCTGCATTTAGCAAGTGCACCTCAAATTAGAGACAATTGGAAAAAAGATATTAAAAAACTAGGTTTTCTAGACAAGGAGATAATTTGTGTGCCTTTTAGTTATTCTGATATCGGTCATAAAGATCCTTCGCTTCGTCCCGATGTTCTTGAATTAGAAGAAGGTGATGAGCTTGTTCTGACGGAAGATGGTTTTGTTAGTTCTGTTACTCTAGGAGACGGTTCAGGTAAATTTTATTTCACTGAAGCACCGTTTCTTTTTGAAGATTACAAGGCTGGAGAGGTGTTGCTGTACAATAGTGACGGTAGCGTAGCCTTAAAAATGAAATACATGAATCCATTTAAACAGCCAGTACCGGTTCGTCTATTCTATCCTGGATATATTTTCCTTAAAGATGATGAAATTCTGGCAGAGGAGGATTTACTGGTGAAATATCTTGCGGTTAATGCTAAGCAAGATGATCTTCTTATTCGTGATCAGCATATCATTCCAGCGCCGAACCTATGCCGTTTTATGGAAAATACTGGAAAAAACTATTACGAAGTTATCCATGAAAATGTCCTTCGCAACTTAGAACTTGCGAATCTTCGAGGGAAAACTAGTTACTTAGTCGCAGGTGAAAGACTTACTGAAGAACTTGCTAAACTTGATTATGATGTGAGATTTTTACCACCGATGGTTACGGAGAATTTTGCCGAGGTAAAAAATATTGGTCCAGTTACAGATTATTGCCTTGTAGGTAATATGCAAGAACTGAAAAATGTAGAACTTGTTATTAAAACTTTTATTCAATTATACAACCTTGGTTCAAAAGCCAAAATCACATTTTACGGTGGGACTGAAGAGCGTCTTAGTGAGTTAAAAGCTAAGTATGAACTTACTCCTAATATCAAATTTGTAGGAATTGTGGATGAAGTACCTTATCGAAAACATGAATGTTATATTTCTGCAAGTTTTTCAGAACTATTTGGGAATGCTTTTGTGGAAGCGGCTAGTCAAGGTCTATTAGGACTGTTATCTGATGTTGATTTTGCTCATAGATATTACGCTAGTCAGTCGGATTCGATAACATTATTCAGAAATCAGATCGGACTAGTAGAAAAAATTATGCAGATGGAGCAAGCTGATTTCCAAAAATCTAATGAGGGTAATATAACTCTTGCGAAAAAATATTCACTAGAAAACGTAAGTAAATACTATTTGGATTTAATGAATAAGCGATAAGTAGGCTAATCAATATAATAAAAATAAGAAATAAGGGGCTGACTCGATAAAAACGTTTCTTTGAAATTATGATTTTTGAGTCATTCCCTTTAAATTTAGATAAAAAGTGAAAGGAGAACAATATGGAAAATCTAATAATCGCAACGACACCGTTGCAGGCGAAGATAGCTAACTATATCCGAAACCTATATTCAGAAGAAAAATTTTTGAAAATATATATCACGCCTGTGATGAATGAAAGACAAGAGTACTATTCTCGTGATTTTGATTTAGTATTTTATGATACTGATGAATCGACTTACGACCAAGTTCTTAATCAATGTACAAAAGAATATGATAAAATATTTTATGCGAGTTTTGATAACCCGTTGATACTGGATATAGTTGCTTGTTCAAAATATAACCACCTTATGAGTTTTGATGATGGTTATGCGAATATCTATCCAAAAGGAATGTATGCACAACCTCTAAACAATATGCAAGTAGGGAAATATGGTTTAACTCGTGATGATTTAATTAACAACACAGAAAAACACTATACATTATACGATAGTGATTTTCATGTTGTCGCAAAAGAGAAGTTGGTGTACTTGGAAGATTTCTTTAAGTTCGATTTAGAGCCAGTTAGAAATGGCAAAACTGCAAAAGTTCTTCTCGGCCAAAACTTTTCAGAAGAGGACGAGAGTATTTCAGTGAATTTTATTACGACTTATGCAAAAGCGCTGAGTGTAGATTATTATGTACCTCACCCAAAAGAGAAATTTAAAATCGACAATGTGGAATATCTGATTACACCTTTAATATTCGAAGATGCTCTAGTAGAGTTATTTAAACAGTATGAATTTGTCGAAATATATCATTTCACATCATCTGTAAGTTTACATCTCAAAAATATAAAGAACGTGGTTGTAAAAGGAATTGAAGTGCCTTTTTATAATGATAGACAAAAAGAACTACGCCGTCTTGGATGTGATTTTATAACTGTAACACTAGGTTGGTAAATTTGTATAGACAAATATATTTTATAGTACATCTTGGATATCCAAAAAATATTAAAAAATTCAACTAAATAACATGAAAAGTAAAAATCCGCTCGAAAGGGTGGATTTTTTACTGTGAATCATTAGAAATATTTGATTTTTGGTATTTATCATTATATATAAATTTATGTAAAATATTGAAAATAAAAAAACAAATGTTATTTTATATTGTTAATATCCATTTAATGTCAAAATAATTGCATTTTAGTCGCTAAAGTGCTAAAATGTATTTTGAGAATTTCTGAACT
>CALHQV010000018.1 GCA_938038035.1 uncultured Gemella sp.
TCGTGTTGGTAGAAGTAGACGATTTTTCTACCAACACGATTTTTAATTTATTATAGAACTGATTTCTGTTAAAATCCTAAAAGCCACCTATTTCGACAGTTTTATAGCTTGTTATTCTATTTTCTTGACAATAATACCACCGTCTCCACACGTTTTTTAACCATAAAAAGACACCTCCATGAGCATTTGATTATATTGTACCAAATCCAACTTGGAGGTGTTTTTATTTAATTCTCATTTACGGGGGTCAGTGCCAATTAAAATTGCGTATTTTTTATTTAAAATGTATTAGAATTAAATTCATATAAAATATGCACGAAAAATAAATCAAAATTAAAAAGTACAAATTAATGAAGTGATTATTGATAAAAATAGTTAATAATTGGTTAAACAAAATATATAACTCGTTTATAAATTTATAGAAATGAACCATTATAAATCTCCTCTTAAATATTGAAAAAACCATTGGCAGTGGACATACTTTAAGACTATATATTTCTGAAACTAGTTTCACAATACAAATATTGACATGCAATTATTAATTGGTGGATTTTAAGTTGACATCTACAAAGTTTAATGTTAGAATACATTCAAAAATATATTTGAATGAGGTGTTTTATGATTCAAAATGTTGTTACTTCAATAATCCTGTATTCTGGGACAGCCGTAGACTTACTTATTATCCTAATGTTATTTTTTGCCAAAAGAAAAAGCAGAAAAGACATCATTAACATCTATTTAGGACAATTTCTAGGCTCTGTTAGTCTAATATTGCTAAGTTTGCTTTTTGCATTTGTCTTAAATTATATTCCTAGTAAAGAGATTTTAGGTTTGCTCGGTTTGATTCCAATTTTCCTAGGCCTCAAAGTTTTGCTTTTAGGAGATTCTGATGGAGAAGCTATTGCAAAAGATGGTTTGCGCAAAGATAATAAAAACCTGATTTTTCTAGTTGCTATGATTACTTTTGCAAGTTGTGGTGCTGACAATATTGGTGTTTTTGTCCCATATTTTATTACCTTAAATTTAGCGAATTTGATAGTGGCTTTACTTACCTTTCTAGTCATGATTTATCTCTTGGTTTTTTCTGCCCAAAAATTGGCACAAGTCCCTTCTGTTGGAGAAACTTTGGAAAAATATAGCAGATGGTTTATTGCCGTTGTTTATTTAGGATTGGGGATGTATATCCTGATTGAAAACAACAGCTTTGACATGCTAAGGACTGTGTTCGGCTAGGAGAAAAAATTATGAAAAAAGATAGTATCTGTCAAGTGGATGTTATAAATCAACAAAATGTTACAACCGCAACGAACTACCTTGAAAAGGAAAAAGTCCAAAAATCACTTCGCATTTTATCAAAGTTTACCGATAATAAACAGATAAATATCATCTTTTATCTCCTTGCTGTTGAAGAACTCTGTGTCTGTGATATAGCCTGTTTACTAAATCTCAGTATGGCATCTGCCTCCCACCATCTTCGTAAACTAGCCAATCAAAACATCTTGGATACTAGAAGAGAGGGGAAAATTATATATTATTTTATAAAAGATGAGGAAATCAGAGAGTTTTTTAATCAACTAGGATAATAACTATTTTTACTACTTTACCATGATTATATATAGGACTTATCTATGAAATTTTCTGATGAAGTTTACTCACAAGAAATACCTACTCGTATCATGTTGATACTGTCAATAAGTATGTGTAAACACTCAAGTAGAGTTACGGAGTATTAATCAAATAAGCTTTCGAGTGTGTCATAACGTTGGACAAACCCTTTATGGATCCATTGACTTTGCTTGAAATTATAATCTTCAAACAAAGTAACTAAGTAAAGTTCCAAAGATTCCTCGTTAGGAAAAAACTTCTTTTTCGTTTGTCATTTGATTTTTTTATTAAGAGACTCAATGAGGTTTGTCGAATAAATGCTGTGCTAAATCTGTTAGTGAAACTGATAATATGCACTATTATAACCTATTCGTACATTTTTCTTTTATCAAAACTGTACATTCTTATTTTATCATTTTCAATTAGTAAGTCTAGAATCACCAGATTATGGTTTCTATTTATCCCGACATACTCATGATTCAATGTTGCTCAATGCAGGCACAAATTGGAAAGAACTCCAAGTCAGAATTGGGCATAAGTCAATGGCAACTACTATGGATACTTATGCAGAGTTAGCACCTCAAAGAAAGCTAGAAGCAATCAGCATTTGTTTAGATAAGATTGCTGAATTAACTTATTAATTACTCTAGCTTCGGCTCTATCTTTTGAAGGCTAAATTCTCATAAACATTGATATAATAGTATTTAAAGATTGCTGAATTAATATTAACGACTGTTACAGATATAAAATTATTGCTATGTCTAAATATTAATACTTAGACATAGCGATTGATTTCAAATTTTTCATATTATTAACTTTATTAGTTACCAACTAATTACTTTTCCATCTTCTATTTTGATATCAGCATCATAAAGTCTGTTTAGAAGAGTTTCATCGAAAAAGTTAGCAGCTTGATCATTTTTAATTACTTTTCCATCAAGAAGAGCAATAATATTATCACTATATGCTAGTGCCTGGTTTATATCATGTAGGACCATGATAATAGTAATTCCTAGAGATTTGTTAAGCTCTCTAACAAGTTGCATTATAGATTTCTGATATTTTATATCAAGGAAAGTAGTAGGTTCGTCTAGTATAATAATATCAGTACTTTGTGCTAATGCCATTGCGATATAAACACGTTGAAGCTGTCCTCCCGATAACTCATCCACACGTTTATCTTTATATGTCTGTAAACTAGTTTTTTCAAGAGCAAATTCAATTTTTTCAACATCACTAGCGTTAGGCTTGTAGAAGAAGATGTTTTGATAAGGAAGACGAGCGAAGCTAACCATATCATAGACGGTAATTTCTCGTGGAGTTTCATTCTTTTGATAAACAATTGCAAGAATACTCGCAAGTTCTTTTAATGAATATGAATTCAGTTCCTTACCTTCAATTTTTACACTTCCAGAATTATAGTTTAAGTTTTTTGCTAATATTTTTATAAGTGTACTCTTACCACAACCATTTTTTCCAAGCAGGGTAGTAATCTTACCTTTTTCAATACTAACATTTAGACCTTCAAAAAGTGGATTTTTATTATCATACTTAAACGTAAGGTTATTAATTTCAATTATATTTTCCATTAACTTACTCCTTTCTTAACTAAAATAATAAATGCAGGTCCACCTATAATCATCATTATTAAATCAGCAGGTATTTCTATTGGTGCGAAAATAACACGACCTATTGTATCGAATAAAAGTAGGATAAATGCACCTAGTAGAGCACTGAATGGAATAGTATAAATATGATTTCTTCCAATTATAATCTTAGCAATATGAGGGGTAATAAGAGCTAAGAAGACCATAACACCAGCCACAGCTGTAGAAACAGAAGCAAGAGCAACTGCAACAAATGAGATCAGCAGGCGAATTATATTAATATTGATTCCTAGTGAACTAATAATATTGTCATCTAAAGCGAAGATATTACATAGTTTAGCTAAGAAGAAGCTAATGATTAGTAGTAATGGAATCCAACCTAATAATAAAGAAACATCATCCCAGTTTTTAGTTCCTAAACCAACAGTTTTAAACGTAGTTGAAGTAGTAGAGTTAGTTTGGTTTAAGTACTGCATAGAACTTAGTATTCCTGTGAAGAGATAACTTATTGCAATACCGATTAAAATAATTTTAACATTATTCTTTGTTCTACCTGCTAGGTAATAAATGATTAAGAAACCAAGGACTCCACCGATGATAGAAAATATTGATTTAAATATCATGAATTGAGGGAATAATCCTAATCCCAA
>CALHQV010000019.1 GCA_938038035.1 uncultured Gemella sp.
AAATTCATAAAGAGGTTCTCCTTTGATAAGATATATATTAAAGTAACTATACATAAAAAACTTCAGTAAATATAAGGTTATAAATAAGTTATATTTATTGAAGTTTTTATCATTAGTGATAAGGGATAAATATATCACCATGTTCATTTGTTGGTTTGAATAACGTTACTACGAAAGTAAAAACAGCTATAATTGATGGAATGAAAGTCCAACAAAATAGTAAGCACAGTAGTCCTTTAAAGTTTTTTCCGATGTAGAAATATTGAATTCCGAAATGTCCAAAAAAGAAAGTGATTAATAAGAATACCACTTTGTTAACATATCTACCAGGGATATAGCCACGATTATTTCTAGGATCGTAATAATATTTAGTCATTAGTGGACCTCCATATGGATTATTTAAGGATAATAATACCATAAAATATTGTAGTATTCAATAGGGAAGGATTAGCGTGGAAAATATTTGTATGTAGGTTAATCATCTGTGAATTTTTAAAAATTTTAGATAAATAAAAAATACCTAGCTTTATAGACAAGCTAGGCACATAAAAATTAACGTTTTGTTTTAAGGTTTTCTTTCCAATCTTGAAGACCATTTTTTAGCATATAAACGTTTGTATAACCATTCTTTTTAAGAGTTAAAGCAGCACGAGGAGCTAAAGTTCCGTTTTTATCACATAGATAAATAGGTTGGTCTTTTCTTAAAGATGTGTATAAGAAATTGAATTGAGAAGAAGGCATGTTACGAGCACCATTAATGTGAGCGTATTTGAAATCTTCTTTCTCTCTAACATCGATTAATTGAACTTTTCTAAGATCTTTTCTAAATTCTTCATAAGGAAGTTTCGTCACAGCGCCTTTTAATCTAAAGTAATTAAATAGTCCTACTGCTCCTAAAACAACCACTAAAACTATTGTTGATAGTAAAAATGATGACATAATGAACTCCTTTTTATTATAATATCTGTAAGTGAATTATATCATAATTTGAAAATTTGTTCAACATTGATTATAATTAGTATGAATGCTAAAAATACAAAATAAATTAATTGGAGAAAAAATGATAACATCAGCAAGTAATAAAAGAATTAAAGATATTCAAAAATTAAAAGAGAATAAAAATATAAAAAAATATGGCAGATATTTAATAGAAGGTAAACACCTTGTTGAAGAAGCTTTAGACGCAAAAGTAGTAGAAGAAATTATTGTTTCAGAAAGCTTTGAAGAATATAATATAGTAGATTCTTTTGAACGTGATTTAATAAAAGTCACGGACGGCGTCCTAAAGAGTATATCTGATACAATAACTTCACAGGGGATTATAGCAGTATGTCGTATCGTAAAAAAAGAGTTAGATATTAATAACTACAGCAAGGTTCTTATTTTGGATAAAATTCAAGATCCAGGTAATTTAGGAACGATTATTAGAACTGCAGATGCATTCAACTTTGACTGTATTATTCTTGGGAAAGGTACTACAAGTTTATATGGACAAAAAGTTATCCGTAGTACACAAGGGAGCAACTTTCATATAGATTGTTTTGATAATATTGATTTAGTTGAATTAATAGATGAAATGCACGAATTTAATATTTTCGCTACTAGTTTAAAAGCGGATAAATATATAGAACAGCTTGACAATATTGCAGGAAAAGTTGCGGTTGTTTTTGGTAATGAAGGTGCGGGCGTAAGTGAGGAAATATTGTCAAAAGTAAATAATTTACTTAAAATCTCAATGCCTGGGCGAGCAGAGAGTTTAAATGTCTCTATCGCAGCAGGTATTGTAATGCACTATATTTCTACTAATTTAAAATAATAAATTTACTATTTTTTATAAGTGTGGTATTATGGTAAATGTGAAAATAAAGAGAGAGGTGAAATCTAATGTTAAAAACTATAGCAGTAGACAAAAAAGGAGATATCCTTACTGATGTTAGTTTAGAAAGACTAAAAGAGCAAGACATTGCGTGGTATTGGGTTGATTTTGATACTCCTTCGCGTAGTGAAATTAACTTGCTAACGACTTTCTTCAAGTTCCACGAACTTTTAATTGAAGACTGTTTAACACTTTTACAAAGACCAAAAATTGAAATTACAAGACAACAAATTTTCTTAGTATCTCATGTATTAAAAAATATAGATGCTGACTATGAAACTCTAAATATGTTTGTTGGGAAAAATTATATTGTAACGTTCCACCTCTCACACATACGTTACGTAAATAAAATCGTTCCAAAAATATTACAACGTGGTGCAGAATACTCACCTTTACATGTTATGCACATGCTTGTATCAGAAATAGTAGAGGGATATATTCCTATTATTTCAAAAATCGAAAATCGTCTTGATGAAATTGAGGAAACTGATTCGTATACTTCTGGAAGCAAGATTATGGATGAGGTATTTGATCTTCGAAGTGATCTGTTGAAACTTCGTCGTGGATTACTACCAATGCGTGAGCTTATTCATAGATTCTTAGTTTCACGTCGTGTAGAAATGACAGATAACGACAGAAAATATTTCCACGATATTTATGATGATCTTGTTCAACAAACTGAGATAATCGAAGCAAACCGTGAGTTAGCCAGTGATATCCGCGAAAACTTTATGACATACAACTCACTTAAATCTAACAATATCATGATGACACTTACCGTTATTTCTACGATTTTCTTACCATTAACATTTATAGTAGGATGGTATGGTATGAACTTCAAATATATGCCAGAATTAGAATGGCAATACGGATACTACTTAGTTGTAGCTATAATGCTCGGTATTGCGTTTGGTATGTTATGGTTCTTCAAGAAAAAAGGATGGCTTGATATGTTTAAATAACATTATCAAGTAGGTTGGAATAATGAATGTTTTTAAATTAATGATCTTATTTTTTATGATATTACTTGCGAATTTTTCAATGATAAGAATAGATTTTGGGAAATTTTTCAAGAAAAATAGTACAAGAGAAATAAAGGTTTTTGTAATTTTAGTTTCTTTTGCGCTAGGATATCTAGGATACATAACTATTATTACAATTTATGAATTATCGTTAAATTTTTTAAAATGATTTAACAGAAAGGGTATTGTATGGATAAAGAATTAGAAAAAATTAAAAAAGAGTCAAGATTAGAAAAATCTCGTGAAGACAAGCTACTAGCTTTTATCGGAGGGAAATTTATAATCTATATACTATTAATAGTTATTTTATTAGGTATAGCTATTTATCTTTATACAGAAATATCGTATATTTTCACACCGATAAATACGATAGTTTCAAGTATAATTACACCGATAATAGTCGCCTATGTATTTTATTACATGTTAAATCCATTAGTGAACTTCCTTGAGAAGAAAATGTCTAGGTTTATTGCTAGTTTACTAGCTATCTTCGTTGGTATAATTACGATACTAATTGTAATTATTGGAGTAGTTCCTATTATTGTAGAACAAACACAGAATTTAATAACAGCATTACCAAGATATGTTGAGGTAGTTAAAGGATACTTAGAGACATACTCTGATAATGCATATGTACAAGTAGTTGTTGAATATGTAAATAATAATCTAAATGTATCTAAGATTAGTGAAAAACTAGTTAGCATAGCTACATCTGTCGCACAAGGAGTGGTATCATCTATTTCTTCTACTGCTTCAGTTTTAGTTACTATGCCATTTGTGTTATTCTTCCTATTAAAAGATGCATCACATTTTAACAGGTTCGTAATCAGCCTACTACCGAAAAAGTTAGAAAAACCTGTTGCTGAAACAATTGATGAAATTGATGATAAAGTAGGATCTTATATTCAGGGACAGATGTTAGTTTCTTTTTGTATAGGTGTAATGTTATTTATAGGTTATAATATTATAGGATTACATTATGCATTTTCGTTAGCTACCATAGCTGCATTTTTAAGTATCGTACCTTACCTTGGACCAGTTATTGCAATAACACCAGCTATGTTAGTTGCAGCTTCAACAAGTTGGGTAATGGTTGTTAAGATGCTTGTAGTTTGGGGGATTGTTCAGTTCTTAGAAGGAAATATTGTTTCTCCTAATATTATGGGAAGAAGCATGAATATGCACCCACTTACTGTAATTTTTGTGATTCTTATCGGAGTCAATATTGCGGGAGTTGTTGGAGCAATTTTAGGAATACCTGTTTATTCTATTTTGAAAGTACTTGTAGGAAAATTATTACTTTCAATACGAGATAGGTATAATAAATTCTATGGATAAAATTAAAGCTTTAGAGTATTTTACTCTAAGGCTTTTAATTATATTTTAAAATTTACTGATTTTTATCAGAGTACAAAACAAGTATTAACGAAAATTATAATTTTAAACTTTTTGTAAGTGTTTTTTGTCTTATTACTTTATAAATTACAGCTTACATGCTATAATGATATAGTTAAATATAAGTAAGTTGAGGTTTGAGAATATGAGTATGATGAAAAAATTCAATAATCTTTTTGTTGGAGAAGAGGATTTTGAAGAAGAAGTAGTAGAAAATAATGAAGTAAGGCAAGAACAACCTAAGCCGAGACCAGTGAAAAAGGAGAATCCAGTGGTAAGTAGACAAAACGTACAAAGTCAACCCGCAGGGAGAACTAATAATGTAATACTAACGGAACCATTAGTATTTGCGGATAGTAAAGATATCGTGGATGATATTAAACGTAACAAAGTAGTAATTATCAACTTAAGTAAGTTGGATATTGAGACTTCTGATAGACTTTTAGATTTTATTTCTGGAGGGATCTATGCACTAGGTGCTAGACTAAAA
>CALHQV010000020.1 GCA_938038035.1 uncultured Gemella sp.
GTATGTATGAGTAACTAATGTAAATGTAAAAAATAAAAAATAAGTGTGGACTTAATTTCTATTTGGGTTATAATATAGTTGACAAAATATATTTAAACGATGAAATTAGGGTATTTTATGTTTAAGTTAATAAGAATTTCATTAAGATTGCAGATGAATTAAAATAGGAGGAAATGTAAATGATAAGAAACGAGAAAACTTACGGTTTTTTCAGAAAAACTAAAAAATATGGTCTAATTGGTTGTATAAGTTTTTGTGGAGTGTTAACATACTCTGCAATGGATAATAGTCAAATAATAAATAAAGAAGCTCATGCTGCAGTAGTAAATGGTGGAGCTGATATTGTGGATGCAGATGTTCATAATAAAGAGACTAGCGGTGTGGCTATGACGTATACTAGTTTTGATAGTAATGGATCAAAGCAAGTTGCTTCAGGTAGTGGAGTATTTGTCGCACCGAATGTTATGGTGACAGTTGCTCACAATTATTTAGATAAAGACAAAGCTTCTGGATCAGGTTATGTTCGTGGAGGTAATAGTGCTCAAAGCTATGTTGTTATGAACTCAGATGCGGAAAAACGCAACAATACCCCAGCGAATGGAACTAGTGATATCATACCAAAAGGAAATATTCATTACTATAATCAAAAAGAATTTGCTAAATCTTACGAAAATGATTTAGCAGCTGTAGTTACAGAACGTCCTGTAGAAGCGATGACAAATGGTGAAGATAAACCACGTGAAATGGGTGTTGCTAGTCAAGGTGATAATATTACTTTGGTAGGTTATCCGAATGATTTTTCTTCGAAAAGATTATCAGAAGCAACGAAAGCAAGACTGAAAGATGGTAAAATATATAAAGTCTCTGGTACATTATCAAGTCTAAATACAACTACTGGTGACGGTACTTATAATACGAGTGCTTTAGGTGGATTCTCAGGAGGGCCGATTTTTAATGATAAAGGTGAAGTAGTAGGTATTCATCAGCATGGTACAAATACGGACGCTGGAACTGATGCCGAGCAGCATGGAGGAGGTTTATTTTTTACTGATAAACATAGATCTTGGTTAAACAAAATAATAGAAGAACATGGTATCAAAGGTTGGTTCGTTAATGGAAATGATAAATATTATTATGATGACAACCATAGGGCATTAGTAAGTACAGAGCGCGAAATAGATGGAGCTAGATATTCATTTGATAGTAATGGACGTGGAAGATTATTATCAGGTACAGAGAAAGGAAAAGTAGTACTTAGAATTAAGAATGAAGCTGGAGAAAAGTTAGTAGAAAGAGTTGTTGCGCAAGGTAACGTAGGTTCTGCGGTTAATTACGACTTTAAACAAGATAAGGAAAATAAAGATCTCTTTGGTAAAAATCCTAACGCCACAATTGTATCTATTGATGGAGAGGCGATTAATAAGAAATTTAATGAAAATTGGTCTAAAGATTTTGTAAGTAAATTATCATTGGGAAATACATATATTAATGCTGTTATTAAAGCAGAGAACTTCGTCAGAACACAACCTGGACAAGTTGATACATCTGATGATGTTACGCTTCCTAAACCAAGTGATGAGGTGAAGAATGCACCGAATGGACTTCGTAATTTCGACGCAACAGCGATTATAGTGACTCCTGATGGTACAGGATCTGGTACATTAATTGAAAAAGATTTATTACTTACAGTTGCTCATAACTTCTTGAAGTTTGAGAATGGTAAGGTAACAGAAAAAGCCACTGGTAATAATGATAAGAAATATTACGCAGTACTTCCGAATGGTAAAAAGGTATTCTTTACAGACTCTGATATTCATTATTGGAAAAAAGATGATTCAGTTGTTGGGTTTACGCATGACCTTGCTTTAGTTAAGTTTAAAGAGGTTGTGGATAATGTTACTCCTGCTACTGTAAAAAAAGATGTATCTATTGTAAATAGCGGTGATAAAGTATCAGTTTATGGTTTCCCTGATGGTAAATTAAAGCCAGTTATTGATACTAAAGTTACTGATGTAGTAGACCGTGGTGCGGGTTTAACGGGAATTGGATATACTGGTACTAAACCAGGTGCATCAGGTGGTGGACTTTATAATGATAAGGGTGAAATTATCGGAGTGCATCAAAATGGTGTCGTTGGGGAAAGAAGTGGTGGATTAGTCTTTTCTAAAGAACAACTCGATTGGGTAAAATCTTATATTGATGGTAAACCGAAAGAACCAGTGTATAGAGAAGAGAAGAATGTAGATTACGGCGATGTTGCTGAGTTCGAGTTAAAGGATTTAAAAGATGATTCTAAATTAAAACAATGGTTCAGTGATAGAATTAAAAAAATAGGAACTGAAGATAAAATAAGATTATCTGTTGATGGAAATATATTATTTGAGAAAAAAATAGATATCGCTACTAAAGAAGATTTTGAAATAAAAACAGGATTATATAAAATTGAATCAATAGTCGAAAAAGAAGAAAAAATTCCTTTCAGTACAAAATATGTAGCAGATAAAGAACTAATTAAAGGGAAAAAATCTGTAATTAAAAAAGGTATAGAAGGAACACTTAAAACGACTTACATCAAGGATGAAGATGGAGAGTTAATAAAAGAAAAAGAAACTAAAGAACCACCTGTTGATGAGATAGTTAAAGTAGGGATTAAGCCAACAGAAAATAGAAAGGAAATTCTGTCAAATACACTATATGTAGCAGATAAAGGAAAAGCAAGAGGACTAGCTAACGAGCGTATAGAAGGTTCTAATGGTTATGAAAAAGAAGTTATAAGATATACACTTAATGAAAAAGATGGAACAATAAGTGAAACTGTAGAAAAAACAGAAAAGAAAGCAACTGATACAATAATAAAAGTTCCCGCGAAGGATAAAGTAGAAGTTACAGAAATCCCAAGTCCAATAAGATACGAAAAAGATAGTACGAGAGAAAAAGGGCAAAAGAATATTACTATTCTTGGAGAAAAAGGGACGAGAAAAGTAACAACAATGTACGAAGTAAATCCGAAAACAGGAGAAGTCACAGAAAAAGTAGAAAAACCAGAAGTTAAAGAAGCGACAGAAACAGTAGTAAAAGTTGCCGCGAAGGACAAAGTAGAAGTTACAGAAATACCAAGTCCAGTAAGATACGAAAAAGATAGTACGAGAGAAAAAGGACAAAAAAATATTACTATTCTTGGAGAAAAAGGAACAAGAAAAGTAACGACAACGTACGAAGTAAATCCGAAAACAGGAGAAATAACAGCACGAACAGGAACGCCAGAGCTAAAAAAAGCAACTGATACAATAATAAAAGTTTCAGCAAAAGATAAAGTAGAAGTAGTTCAACGAGAAGATGGGAAAAAGGTAAAAGTTACAACTGTATATATAGTTGATGAAAAAACAGGAAATATAACACAAACAAAAAGAGAAGAAGAGATTTCTCATGATGTTGTAACATCTAAATCTGATGAAAAAGTACCGACAGTAGAACTTAAAGCATTCGAAGGAGGAGTGAATCCATCGGAATCAGTAGTAACAGAAGAACCTAAAGCATTCGAAGGAGGAGTGAATCCATCAGAATCAGTAGTTACAGAAGAATTACCTGAACTAAAAGTAGCCCTTTTAAAAGATGAAGAAGATAATATTTTAGAAGTTTTAGCAATTTCTGAAAAGCCAAAAGAACTAAAAGGCTATAAATACACAGGAAAAGAAGAAGTGGATGTCGAAGGGAATAAAATCTACATTTATCAAAAAGTTGAATTAGAGAATCTTGACAACAAAAAACAAGAAACTGTCGATGTTAATCAATCTCAAAATACTGAAAGCCGAAATGAGACTACTGCGTCTAAGAAAGCACAAGTTGAAAAACTACCTAATACAGGAGAAACACCTGTAGAAAGTGGAGTATTAGGTGGAATGTTACTTGTCGCAATAACGATGTTATCTAAACGAAAACTAAAAAAATAATATAATAATGTAAAGAGGAGATTCGATTTGATAATCTCCTCTTTATTTATAAATTTTTGTCATATGCTAAATTAAGCTGAGTTTGAAAAAACTCTGAGATTTTTGTTATACGTTAAATGTTAAATTCACTTTGAAGTTTTTCTAAAAAGAAAGTTATTGGTAATAGTTTTTAATGAAAACGCATAAAAGTGTATAAACTGTGAAAATAGATTAAATTGTCCGATAATTTTGAGTTTTTTATAAAAAAATGGTTGTAAACGTCTGTATTTGTGATATAATTATTAATGGAAAAATAATTGCTTTCAGGAGGCGTAATTTATGTCAATAATCGTAGTAGTAGGTTCACAATGGGGAGATGAAGGTAAAGGTAAAATTACCGATTTTTTAGCAGAACGTGCTGATGTAATTGCTCGTTATCAAGGGGGTAACAACGCAGGACATACTATTAAGTTTGATGGGAAAACTTACAAACTTCAATTAATCCCATCTGGAATTTTTAACGAAGAAAAACTTTCAATTATCGGTAATGGACTTGTAGTTGATCCTAAATGGATTTGTGGTGAGATCGATAGACTTAAAGAAAGTGGAGTTACTTGTAATGGATTAAGAATCTCTAATAGAGCACACGTAGTATTACCATACCACTTAAAACTTGATGAGGTTGAAGAAGCTCGTCGTGGAGAAAACAAAATTGGTACTACTAAAAAAGGTATCGGACCATGTTATGTAGATAAATACAAACGTTGTGGTATCCGTATCGCTGATTTATTAGATGCTGATCTATTCAAGAAAAAATTAGAACAAAATCTGAAAGAAAAAAATGAACTATTCGAAAAAATCTATGAAACTGAAGGGTTCACAGTAGAAGAAATCTTCAATGAGTACTTCGAATATGGAAAACAATTAGCTCAATATGTTACTGATACTTCTAAAGTATTAGAAGATGCACAAAATGAAAACAAAAATATCTTATTCGAAGGTGCACAAGGTGTGATGTTAGACATCGATCACGGTACATATCCATATGTTACATCATCTAATCCATCAGCAGGAGGAATCACTGTAGGTAACGGATTCGTTCCAACGAATGGTCTTAAAGTATTAGGTATTTCAAAAGCTTATACTTCACGTGTGGGAGATGGTCCATTCCCAACAGAATTATTCGATGAAATCGGAGACACAATTCGTGAAGTTGGTCATGAGTACGGAACAGTTACTAAACGTCCACGACGTATTGGATGGTTCGATACAGTAGTAATGCGTCACTCAGCTCGTGTATCTGGAATGACTAATCTGTCAGTTAACTGTCTAGATGTTCTTACAGGACTTAAAGAAATTAAAATTTGTACAGCATATGACTATAAAGGTGAAATCTTAACTGAATATCCAGCTAATGAAAATATCATAAAAGATTGTAAACCAATCTATGAAACACTACCAGGATTCGATGAAGATATCACAGGTGTAACATCACTTGATGAGCTTCCTGATAACGCAAGAAAATATCTAGAAAAAATCGAAGAATTAGTAGGTGTTAAAATCTCTGTCTTCTCTACTGGACCAGATAGAACACAAACTCACTTACTAGAAGATTTATGGAATTAGTATAAAGATTAATCTAAGAATTAAACCTCGAGGTATAGAGTGTTATGCCTTGAGGTTTATTTTGAAGAAAAATTATTCTAAGCAAAAAGCAAAATGAATTTGCGAATCAGATGGTCCCAAATTTTTTAAAAGAAGCGCAAGCACTAGGAATTACAAAAGAAGAATTAGTTAAAATTATCGAAGGAGGGTTCCTAAAATGACAATCCAAGTGAAAGGGTTAAGAAAGAAATATTTCAATAAAGAAGCTGTAAAAG
>CALHQV010000021.1 GCA_938038035.1 uncultured Gemella sp.
AAAATTCATGTAAAGGTATGAGAGTCCCTGAAAGGGATATTGAAGATTGGAAACTTAGTTCACCAGTAATTGTGTTAGAAAGGATTGAAGATGGAGAAAAACATTACAGTTATACCGGCCAAAAAACCTCGGCAAACAGTCAAATCTCAAACTCAGAAAAAGGTCAAGGTAGCCGCTTATTGTCGAGTGTCTACAGACCAAGAAGAACAGCTATCAAGTTATGAGAATCAGGTGAATTATTACCGTGAATACATCTTAAAACATGAAGATTATGAGTTAGTAGACATCTATGCAGATGAAGGAATCTCCGCAACTAATACAAAAAAACGTGATGCTTTCAACCGACTTATACAAGATTGTAGAGATGGTAAGGTGGATAGAATTTTAGTTAAATCTATTAGTAGATTTGCCAGAAATACATTGGACTGCATCAAATATGTGAGAGAACTGAAAGAACTAGGTATTGGAGTAACGTTTGAAAAAGAGAATATTGATAGCCTAGATTCAAAAGGAGAAGTACTACTTACCATTCTATCATCACTCGCACAGGATGAATCAAGATCCATTTCAGAAAACTCAACTTGGGGAATTCGTAAGAAATTTGAGCGTGGTGTAGTTCAGGTAAATACTACAAACTTTATGGGATATGACAAAGATGAAAAAGGAAATCTCATTATAAACCATGAACAAGCTAATGTCGTAAGGTATATATTTGATAGATTTCTGGAAGGTTACAGTCCAGAATTTATTTCCAAAGAGTTAAGAGAACTGGAAATACCAGGTTGCACAGGTAAAGCAAAGTGGTGCCCAAGTGCTATATGGAAAATGCTTCAAAATGAAAAATACAAAGGTGATGCTTTGCTTCAGAAAACCTATACCGTTGATTTCCTGACGAAGAAAAGAATTGATAATGATGGACAAGTTAATCAATACTATATCGAGAACAATCATGAACCAATCTTAGATAGAGAAAAGTGGGAGATTGTTCAGTTAGAAATAGCAAGAAGAAAGAAGTTTAGAGAACAACATAAGCTCCAATTTTATATCATGCAGAAAGAAAACAATCCCTTTACAACAAAAGTATTTTGCGCCGAATGTGGTTCAGCATTTGGTAGGAAGAATTGGACTACAAGTCGTGGTAAACGGAAGGTATGGCAGTGTAATAATCGATATAGGATTAAAGGCAAGATTGGATGTTTAAACAATCATATCGATGAAGAAATGCTTGAGAAAGCCGTAGTAATGGCTGTAGAACAACTAAGTAAGAATGTTGACTTGTTGCACGGAAAGTGGAACAAAGTTTTAGAAGAAAATCGTCCGCTAGAAAAGCACTATAGTTTGAAGTTGGCAGAAATGATAAACAAGCCCTTGTGGGAATTTGATTCTCATGAGATGTGTCAAGTATTGGATAATATTATAATTGCAGAGGATGGGCAGATAACTGTCAGATTCTTAGAGGGAACTGAGGTAGATTTATAGAGTAGACAAAAGGTTATGATGATAGTGGGCAACTATTGTGGTTATAGCCTTTTTTTGCATTTTTGTGATAGAATATATAATATTAGAGATACTTGGATTGGCGATGAGTTTGATAGACTTATAAGAAGATAATATCAAAGCAAATGAAGAAATTCAAAACATCTGTGATTTATTTGCGAATGATCCGAATGTAATAGTTTTTCCTATTCATGGATGTTCTACTGATGTATTTAGAACAATTTTGGATAGATTTCCTGTACTGAATATTATCCATTTAGCGGACCATACATATACGAAACCTAATGGGGAGATATTACTTTCTTTTGTAGATTCAAACATGACTTTTATAAAATTTAGTAATTGGATTTCTAACCATAGATTTTATTATTCATTTCGTAACTGTTATTCAACTTTAGAGTTCGCATTGTATTCACGTTTACAAAATTCAAACTTTTCTATTTTTCATAGAGGGAAAGTTTAATCGAGCATAGCATATGAGTTTTCGGAACATTTCTATAAAGTGATTTAAAGTAGTGGAGATTTTAATCAGGCCTGGCAACTAGCTGTTGCAAATTGTACTGAGGCTCCCTTGAATTACATCAATTGTTAGTATATTTAGTTATATAGGGAGGTAGATATTGATATGGCTAGTAGCACTGAGAGGATTGGCATACATCAATGTGGAGTTATTGCAGAAAGAAATAGTTGGATGTTTAGGGAGCAGCCAGTTAATGATATAGGTATAGATGCTCATATGGAATTTGTTGTAGATGGCAAACCAAGACAACACCTTGCATTACAAATCAAGTCAGGACCAAGTTGGTTTAGGGAGAAAAAAGATAACTGCATTATTTTTAGGAACATAAATGAGAGACAATATAATTATTGGACGATGAATTCTCTTCCGTGTATAATTGTTCTGTTTAATCCTGATGATGGTATGTGTATTTGGCAAGAGTTAACTCCTAAAACAATTAAAAAAACTAAAGAGGGAGGAGGCAAAGGATATTATGTGAAAGTTCCTATAAATCAAGTTTTTTTGGATAAACAATCAAATAACCACCTTCTTTCCTATACGAATTTACCGCAACATATTCAAAATTATAACTTTCTGCTATCTCAGAAAAAATTTATGGAAATTATACAAACTGGAGGTGAAGTTAAACTACATTCAACAGAGTGGGTTAATAAGTCTAGTGGTAAAGGTGATACTAAGTTAATTGTTAATGATGGTCAAGAAACTAAAGAGTATGCCTATCCTTATTGGTTTCCGTTTACACCGTATACCGATGTTTTTCCTCGATTATTTCCATGGGCATATTTTTCTGTTGATGAAGAATTTCTTGAAGAAAGTGATTATGAATTATGGAAACAACTTCATTGTTGGTATGATAGTGAGATAGATGAATGGATAGAAGTAGGAGATACATTTGAGCAATTTCGCAAAAAATTACCCCCTATACGATCTATTGATCATTCTGGTGAAGTTGCAGAATATATGTTGATTCTCAGTTTGAATGAATTGGGAAAATCGTTCTTAGAGGTAGAGCAATTTATATCTGAAACTAGACCATACACCAAAGCAAGACCAGAATCAAAAGATGAATAAAGGAGCATAATCATGAAAAAGCTTAAACTTAATAGTGGTATGAAATCAGAAAAAACTATAGATGGATATAGACTAAATCCTACGGAGAAGTATGTTATCAATTTGGAAGATGAAATGGAATTTGCAATATCTACAATGCAAGCAATTTATATGTTTGGTTTTCCACCAGCATTTAAAAATTGGCATGCTTGGCTATTTGAGAATGGTTTTAGTACAGAAACACCAAATCCAACAAATGAATTTGTAGCAAAGTTTTATGGAAGAGAACCTCTTTGGAAAACTCCATATTCAATGGGAATAGTTGTAAAAGCAGAGGAAGATGATGATTTCTACATTGTTATGGAATGTAGTAGTAAAAATACAGGTTTCAAACACACACAAATTATCCTTACTATGGATGGCTGTCTTTGAGTGGAATCCTTCCATAATATAATTTCAAACTCTGACTATTCTGTATCGTGTTATAGTATAGAAATTTCTCTCACCACATGTTGAGGCGGTAAGTTTGCTAGTCAAGGAGTAAAACGACGAAGATTAGCATT
>CALHQV010000022.1 GCA_938038035.1 uncultured Gemella sp.
CTATTTGTAAAATAATCGCAAACAGTACATAAGTTATTATTTCATCAATATTTTTAGAATTGTATTTTTCAACATACATCCAGATACTATACTGTATTAATACCATAGATAGTGATGCAATTATCTGCATTATCGTATTAAATTTGTATTGTAATAAACTTTTGTATTGATATAAAGTATAAGCAAAAAATCTATTCATATTTATCACCCGTCTTATCTTTCACAAGTAATACTTCTTGTAGATTTAAGTCTAATACTTCAGTTTGTGTAATGATACTTTCATTTGGTAGTAGTTTTATTATATCTAACACATTAAATTTAGTTTCATCAAAAACAAATTCTTTAGAATCAATATTAGTACGTAAAGGCAATATTCCTTCTTCATCTAAATCTACTATATTCTCTCCGTACATTTTTAATTTTTTATATTTATTAAAAACTTGCTTAAAGCTTTTCACTTCGCCATCATAATTGATTTCCCCATCACTTATCAAAATCATTCTCTTACATACTTTTTCAATATCCGAAATCTCATGAGTTGTTAGTATGATAGTAGTATTATACTTCTCATTTATTTTTAGTATTAATTCCATAATTTTCTTCTTTGTTTCTATATCTAAACCGATTGTCGGTTCATCTAAGAACACCAGTTGAGGTTTATGAATAATACTAGCTATAAACTCCCCACGCATTCTTTGCCCTAAAGATAGTTGCCTTACCGGTTGATATAAGTACTCTTTTACATTTAATTCTGTAATCAAATAATCTAACCATTCTTTATTATCTACTTCATAGATTTTTGATAAATACTCAAAAGAATCAATTAGCGGTAAATCCCACCATAAATGTGATTTTTGTCCAAATAGCGCACCTATGTTTTTAGCATTTTTTTGCCTGTTTACAAACGGATCTTTACCGAATACTTTTATTGAACCTTTTGTAGTAGTTAGTATTCCTAACAGTAATTTTATTGTTGTAGATTTCCCAGCTCCATTATTTCCTATATATCCTACAATTTCTCCTTCTTTAATACTAAAACTTATGTCCTTCAATGCTTGTTTAACTGTCTTTTCCGTATTAAAAAAGCTAATTCTATTTTTTATTATGTAATCTTTACTAAGACTCTCAACACTAATTATCTCTTTCATAATATTTCCTCTTATTTCAAATTTATTATCCAATTTACTATGATTTTCTTCATCAAATTCTACTATTTTTCTAGAACCTGTTCTTTGGTTTTTTACTATATTAACGTGTTTTTCTCATAAAGTCAATATTTTCTGAATATTACGTTTATTTTTCTTTTAATTTACGATGAGGAAATTATTTTTGCTAGCAAATTCGGTGAATCTTGAAATAATAAAAAAGAATAATGTACACTCAATTCTTTTAAAAACAACTAAGTGTACATTATTCAGTATTAACTTTATGAATTTACTTCTTCCTTTTTCCTATAATATTCTTTTGCAAAATCTACGCAACTTTTTAAATCAATGCAAAGAACTGATGTTTTCTGTATTTCTTTTATTTGATAACTTTCCTTACAATTCTCCAAGAATTCTTTCTGGACTGCTAAAAAATCATCATATATATCTAATTCGATATTAGAGAACTCTACCCACTCTCCATTCACATTAGCACTTTCTTTTATTGTTTTTCTATTTAACGAATACTCTGCAAGATGCAATGCTGTATTTGATTCAAAATCTGTTCCTAATAACAAAATTTTGGCATTTTGATCATACAATCTCCCTAATGGTGAATTGTATCCTAAACCATCATCTAATGGATGCTCTTTTATAATTTCCTGTGCTTTTTCTCCTACTACTGAAAAAGAATATAGTGGATGAGAACTTCTAACAGAATGTTTTAGATTCATAACAAACTCGCTAAATTTCCCCATACCTCGTGTACTAGATAGATAAACATCATAAGATAAACTCTCTTGTTTTATTTTTTCTATCCACTCCTCAGGAACTTTAGGATATTCCCAATACTCTGGAGACATATTTTCTAAAGATTGTGTTGGGACAACAAGTGTTCCACTTTCTCCTAATCTTTCCATAAGTGCTTCATAAACACATCTTGCACCGCCGATTATATAACCGAATTTGCTAAGAGAGACATGCGCAATTAAAATATCTCCTTCTCCTATCTCTAAATCTTTAAATAAATTTAAAAAATCACTTTTACCTATAGGCATTAAATTATTATCTAAAGCATCGCTCATAAACTTATAACTCATGCTTATCCTCCTTATTAAATAGGAATGACTCAAAATCTTATTTACTGAGAAATCTATTTTTGAGCCACTCCACTACTTTCATTCTTTTATATCAATCTATATTATTTTTTACTAACTTTCATTTGTGTCACAATTTTATAATATTATCAAATTTTTCTCTTAGTTCATCACTTATATCATGGCTAATCATTATTATCGTTAATTCTTTATTTCCTAACAGCATTTCTACTAAACTTTTTGCTGATTCTTTGTCTAAAGCTGATGTTCCCTCGTCAATTAATAGTATGTTTTTACCATTGAACAACGCTCTAGCTATAGCCAATCTTTGGCGTTGTCCTCCTGAAAGATTTTTTCCATGAACCTCTACTTCTGAATATAAGAAGTCCTTCTGTATTAAGCCCACTTTTTCTAAATACTTAGCTACTTCACTGTCTTCCACTACCTCTCCCATAGTTATATTGTCTTTGACAGTACCTGAAAATACAAAATTTTCTTGTTGAATTATAGTAAGTTTTTCTAGTATTTGTTTAGTAGATAATTTTTTCAAATCAACACTACAATACTCTACGCTACCTTCATAATTTCTTAGTTGTCCTGTAATAATTTTAAACAATGTTGATTTACCTACTCCACTATCGCCACTTATTAAATATTTATTCCCTTCTTTTATATCAAGGTTCAAATTATTTAAGATTTCTTTGTCACCATAACTGAAATATAAGTTTTTAATTTTAAATAATGTTTCTCTTAAAGAATATTCAACAGGTGAGTGAGTATCTTTATTTTTTAACATAAATTCATCATGTTTAGAGAAAATAGGTTTTGTCCCTTTAATAAATGCTATTCTATAACCTATTTGGCTCATACCATCAAATACAAGATTAGCAAACATTCCTACAGCCGCAACTGCACCAATTTCCAAATTATCTTTAACAACTAAATACCCTGTAACAAAAACTAATAACACTTGGAAAAAGACATTTAAACTAAAGTTAAGCATATAATAATTACTTTCCAATTTACTTTGTTTAACAAATACATTTTTCAAAATTCTACTTATATTAGCTATTCTTTTAGGAATTATTTGTAATTTATTAAGAGAGAAATACGTATCATAGCCTAAAATCGTCTCCTCTAACGAAGCAACATAGTTCTCATTTTCTTTAGTAACCTCTGTTCCCATATTATGAAGTTTTTTATTAAAAATTTTTGGAAGATAAATTAATATTCCCGTTCCTATAATAGTAATTAAAGAAATGATCCAATGATATTTTAATAGAGCATAAAGAGAAAATACCACACCAGAAAGACTGTATATTATAGCAAATACATTCCTTAAACCTTTTTCTTGAATTATTTGAATATCATTGTTAAACCAAGATTGATAAACACCAGATGAGTTATCTTTATACTTTTCTATATCTAATTCTATAAGGCTAGTAGACAGATTATCCTTAACATCTATTCCAATATCTTGAATAAAAATCTCCTCTCTTACCTTTACCACCCTATCAATTACTATAATAACAAGCCACGTAACTGATAGGAATAAGATGATTTCAAAGAAACTATGTAGATTTCTATTAGTAAGTACAGTTATAGCATCTGCATTTAAAAAGTTACTTTTCATAAGGAATAACTGCCTTAACAATATAAGAAAACAAATTAATAAGAATCTATATTTAAATTTTAAAATATATTTTTTCATAAATACCTCCTCCTATTAATTCCCCCTAATTTAATAACAAACTATTAAGGGGAATTTTGAGAAATATATAAAACACCAACTTATATTTATACCTTTATTATAGTATAAAAAAATGAGGATAACAATATAAACTTATAATTTTCAGAAAACTTACTCTAATTATCTTGACACGAAAAAAAAAGTCTGTATAATTAAAGTTACATAAATACTATAGGGAATTCAAAAATAACTAAATCTTAAAAAAGTTTATATGAGAGATCGTATTCCTAGTCTAAACTCATCGTCTTGACGCGCACAAAAAAAGTCAGTATAATTAAAGTTACATAAATCTTGCAACTAAAATTTAAACAACATTTATGTAATCTATACAAAGGAGAGCAATATGATTAAAAATATTTTAGAAGTTTTAACATTGAACAAATTAAAGTTATCCATTATGTTTATTTTAACACTAATAGTATCAATAGGGACTGTTTATGTTGTATACGCTCGTGTTGATATCGTTGATTCTGTAATATACAAAACAGGATCTCTATGGACAAAAGTTGGAGTTATTATTTGTATTCTAATAACAGTAGAATTGCTTAGGGCGTGGCTAAAAATTATAATTGCACAATTAGTTAAACAATGGAAAATATATCTAGGTGATAGGATTAGTAAAAATATAGAAACTATGTCTCAATCGGAATTTAATAAGGTTGACCCTGGTGAGCATATGACTAAATACACTTATCAACTTGAATTATTATCTGCGTATTTATTCTCACCATTAACTGGTTTACTTAGTGCTATTGTATTATTTATCTCATCAGTAGTATTTTTATGGCTTATTAATTGGAAATTTGTTGTATTCGCCCTATTATCATCAATCGCTATGTTTTTAATAAGCGGTAAGTTCGGTAATAAAATTAGTGTAGGATATACAAATTTATCAATTTTATCAGGAAAATTCTCTGGAGTTTTAAAGGAATATTTAACAGGTTATGAAGATTTGAAAAATATCGGTAAGATAAATTTATTCTCAAAAAATGTTAAAGCTAGTCAAATTCAAAAAGAAGATCAACAGTATAGTATTTCTAAATTAATGGCATTTGGTGAGTTAACTTTACAAAGTATCGAGAAGTTACTTGAATTATTAATTTTTATCTTTGCTATTTATTTAGTTTTAAAAAATGAATTAACTATCGGAACAATAGCTTCGGTATCTACTATACTAGGCATATACCTTACTTCTATCAATCAATTGGTTGATTTGTACATTAAGGTAATCGGTACAAAAGAAATATTAAATAGCGTTATAACTAAATCAACTGCTAAAGAAACACTTTATCCCCACGTTGAAAAAAATATTGAATTTAAAAACTTTAATTATAGTTTTGGAGATAACCATGTCATTAAAAACTTTAACTTTAATATAAATAAAGGTGGAAAATACGCCGTAATCGGTAAAAGTGGTTCTGGAAAATCTACTATAATCAAGTTGCTACTAGGGAAATTACAATCCAATAAAGATAAAGTTTTAATCGATGGTAATCCCCTTGAAATACAGGATGATATTAACTTCTCAAAAGAGATTGGATATGTAAGTCAACAAACATCTATCTTTACGGGTTCAATTCGATATAATATAACTTTAGATGATAGCTATTCAGATGAAGAAATATGGGACATACTGGAAAAAGTTTGTTTAGCCGATAGAGTTAAAGATTTACCTGATGGCTTAGATCACAACTTATCTAATATGGGAGAAATACTTTCAGGTGGAGAAAAACAAAGATTAGTTCTCGCAAGAGTTTTAATTAGAAATTATCCAATCTTAATTCTCGATGAAGCAACCTCAGCATTAGATGAAAAAACAGCAGTACGTATAGAAAACAATATCTTAGCTGATGATAAATTAACTTTAATAATGATTTCTCACCATATACAAGAAGAAATCAAAAAACAACTAACAGAATGTGTAGAATTAAAAGTACAGTAATATCACTTACACAAAAATGCCAAGCAATTAACATTACTTGGCATTTTTTATTTTTCCCTATATAATCCAGCAACAGCAGTACAATAATTATATTGAATACCTATATTCCAAATTAAAATTTCAAACTAAAAATCTCTACACTTTGAGAAATGTTTTTCTCCAAACTTTGTTTTAAAGTATAAACTTATGCAAATTTCTTATAAAAGTATAAATATCTCATTATAAATAGAAATGAAACTAACACAAATAGAAATGCAAACTTAACTAGATTATCTATAAATTGTAAATAGATAAATACTAGTAAAACTCCTGCTACTTCTACCAAGTATTCAATTACACTCGCTTTTTTCCAGTTGATTTTGTCATATAAGTCAACCACATAATATTGAGCAATACCTAATATCATAAACGCCAATGCAGCTAAACTATATGCCTTAATATCTGTTTTATCTTGAGTGAAAGCTTCAGGTAAAAAGCTTGTAGTGTTAGTTAAATATTTATTCATCGCTATAAATAAGAAACCCATTACTTCAATTTGCAATACCAACAAACCTAAATCTTTAAGCTTATTCATCTTTCTCCTCCTCCCTTTTAAAATAATTTTATTAACTAATACAATATAATTATTTATACTTATTCAATTTTATTATACCACTTTATAAAACGTATTCAAAATATTTTTGATGTAATGTTACGTGTATTTTTTACGAGAAAAAACTATCCCTTTTTCCCCATTACATATACCTCATCATACATTTTCAAAGTTTCTGGATAAGATCTGTGTGAAATATGAATTAAAGTCTTATCTTTCATACTTAAAAGTAATTTTTCAACTAAGATGTATGTGTCCTTATCCAAGCCTGATAATGTTTCATCTAAAACTATAACCTGTTTTTCCTGTAATATAGCCCTAATTAACGCTAATCTTTGTTTTTGTCCACCAGATAAAGTTGATTTTCTCTTATCGTACGTGGTATTAATCAAATCAGAAGCTTCTTTAATTTTGTCATCTAATCTAGTTTCTTTTATTAAAGTCATTATTTTATACGCTTCTATGTTTTTATAAAAAGTAAGATTATCGATAACCGTACCTACGAATATAAAACTATCTTGAGGTACATAGGTTATCATTTTCTGAATTGTGTTGTATTCATAACTGTTAATATTCTTTCCGTTTAAAAAGATGTTACATCCTTCAATATTTTTCGTTAATAGTAATGCTAACGTCGATTTTCCACTGCCACTATCTCCTTGAATTAAATACTTTTTACCTTTTTCAAAACTAGCTGAAAAATCACTAAAAATTTCTCTATTATTAAATTTATAACTTTCATTTCGAACTTCTATGTTTTCAAAATCGACAACATCATAACTATCTTGGTATTCAAATTTCTCTTTAGAATCTAATTCCCTTTTTATATCTTTTACCGATGTTATATTAGCTATAGAAGCTGTTATCAAATTAACTGGCATTACTAATTCTGCAGAAATAGTAAAAATTGATACTATATCCCCTACACTCGTATTTCCTAACAGAGCTTGACGACCTCCAATGTATAGAATAGCAATAATAGTAGCGTAGAATACTAATCCTGTTAAAACATTTACAAGTGATACTAAAGCATTTTTTCTATTAACAAGTTTATTTATTTTTTTATATTCATAAACTAATTTTTCATAAAAAATATTAACCGAATCACTATTTTTAATAACTAATAACCCTTCTAAAAAATCTTCAAGTTTATCGTTATAACTAGCCTTTTGTATAGAAATACTGTTTTGAACATTTTTCAAATATGCTTTGAATAGGTTAGGAATTACAATTGGAAATAGTGACAATCCTATAACCCAAAAAGCTGTTGTTACATCTAATTTGAACAACGCTATTGTAGCAAAAATAAAATAAACTATCCCCTGATACAAAGAGAAAATCGTATTATAATATTGATCTTTTAGCATTTCAATATCATTGTTTACAGTAGATAATAAATTTTTACTCTTTGTATCTAGTTTATTCATGAGTAAACTTCCCACAAGTGTTCTATGAATATTGAATCCAATTTTGTTTAGATATACAGTATCTAAAATTTGTCGTAAATATTCACATATAAGCATTAGTATTATAATTACAGATAAATAGATAATTTGATCATAGAATAACTGCTCATTTTTAGTAGTAAGGGCATCAACAACATACTTAATTTGATAAGAAAAATAAATATTAATCCCCGAGACTACTGTAATAAGAAATAAAACTACCGCAAATAAAAATTTTCTCATATTTCCCACTCCTTAGTTGAGTCCTTCTATTTAAAAGTTCAGTTTTCATTTTATAAATAGCCTTTGAAAATCTAAATACAATAAAAAGAAATCAATTGCTAATAGAAGCTAATCAATTTCTTTTTTAATATTTGATATTATAAAATAATTCAATTTATAGATTAACTTTCCACTCAACATAAAATCTAATTAACGTTTTGTTAAATTATAGAAATTATATCAAATAGAAAATTACTAGTCAATGTTTTTTCTGAAAATTCAAGATTGTTTTTAGAATTCGTTAATTCTCAAAGTGAATTCCAGTTCAAATAAAAAACTGGAATTTATCTTGAAACT
>CALHQV010000023.1 GCA_938038035.1 uncultured Gemella sp.
CTATTTATATACATTCTCAATATTATTATAACATAATAATAAAAAATAAAGGAGCGCATTTCTAAAATCAAAATTCAATTTATTGAATAGCTCCTTTATTTTCCTATTAAACATTTAATTGTTTGGTTCTTGTAATTTAAAAGTAAAGGAGTGACTCAAAAATCGTGATTTCGTAGAAATCGATTTTGTCGAGTCACCCTCGCAAAGTTTATTAGATATCTAAAAAGCTTTTATAAATCGTATTTAGATATAAATAAACCACTGCATCTATGATTTCTCATATACATTTTTTTAAATTCTAAACCTTCCTGTTTGGCTCAATCACTTATTTTTTTTATTTTAAATCTTAGTTTGCTCAGATTCTAGATACTTTACAACTGGTCTCGCTTCATAAACGATTGTTCCCTCAGGTATACTATGCTTAACAACTGCATTTGCACCAATTTTAGAATTTTTACCAATTGTAATATTTCCTAAAACTTTTGCTCCAGCACCTATCATTACATTATCTTCTATCGTGGGATGCCTTTTAATTGGATCTAATGTTGTACCACCTAATGTTGTACCATGATACATTGTTACATTATCACCTATTACTGCTGTTTCTCCTATCACTACACCCATACCATGATCAATAAATAACCCTTTTCCTATTTTCGCTCCTGGATGTATTTCTATACCAGTTTTACGACGCGCTCTTTTCGCTACTAAACGAGCCGCTGTGTGCCAACCCTTTTTATATAACTTATGCGCAAAGAAATGATAATTAAGAGCTTTTATATGAGGATATGTAAGATATATCATAAGTTTAGACTCAGCTGCAGGATCATCTTTCAAAACTCGATTCAAATTATAATTTAAATTTTCAAAATAACCCATTACACTTCTACGTGTGTAACATCCTCGAAATCAAGTACTGATAAATACTTATCTACTCCATCTGGTAAGATCGTTACGATATTTTTCCCTGGATATTTCTCAGCAGCTTTCTTAGCTCCGACTATTGCAGCTCCTGAAGAAATACCTATACCAATACCTGTAGAGCGTAAGAAGTTTTTAGTTTCTTCGATTGCTTCTTCACTAGTTACAGTATATACTTCATCCATATACTCTTTTCGGAAGTTTTCTGGAATAAATCCTGTTCCGATACCTTGGATCTTGTGTGCTCCTCCACGTCCTTCGCTAATAGCTGGTGATTCTGCTGGTTCTACAGCAATGGTTACAACTTCTGGTTTTTGTTCTTTCAGATATCTCGCTACACCAGTAAATGTCCCTCCAGTACCAACACCTGCAACAAAGACATCAATATTTGGAACTTGTTCTAAAATTTCACTTCCTGTTGTTTTGTGGTGATACGCTGGGTTAGCAGGGTTATCAAATTGACTTAAAGAAATTGCATTGCTGTATTTTTCTCGAATTTCTGCAGCTTTTTCGATTGAACCTTTAATACCTAATTCTTTAGGAGTTAAAATTAGTTGTGCTCCATAAGCTTTGATAATATTACGTCTTTCAATACTCATACTCTCAGGCATAATTATAACAGCTTTTAACCCTAAAACTGAAGCTAAAATAGCCACAGCTATACCAGTATTTCCACTAGTCGGTTCTACTATAATAGTATCTTTATTAATAGCACCTTGAGACATAGCTTCTTCTAACATACCTAGTACGGCTCTGTCTTTTACACTTCCTCCTAAATTATATTTTTCTAATTTCACAAAAATGTTTGTGTTATCTAGTTGATATACGGGTGTGTTACCCACGAATTTTAATGATGTTGAAATCATAAAATCCCTCCTCTTCTGACTTATTAAAATAACTTTATTATTTGATTTTGATTATATCATATTTTCTTACTGAAAATAAAGTAATTAAACTAACATTTTTTAACGTTTACATAGATGTAATAAGGATTTATATTTAAAAAATATAAGAATACTGATATTAAAATTTATAAGATTCTAATCT
>CALHQV010000024.1 GCA_938038035.1 uncultured Gemella sp.
ATATACAGTTTAAATGAATTATAAGTAAAGGTTGGTTTTAATAAATGAAGAAAGTAGTAATAGGGCTAGTAGTTGTTATATTATCTATAGCATTATTAGTAACACTGCCTTTTATGTTTAAAAGTAATCAGGAAGATTATATTGATTTCTCAAAAGTTTCAGAAAATGTCGATGATAATGGAAAAGATGATGATACATTGAGAATTGGTTTAATCTCTGTTGCTGGTGATAATAAGAGTTATATTTTAGAAAAGGAATTAGCTAATTATATCGGCGAGAAATTGAATAAGAAAGTAAAGTTAATACAGAAAAAAAGTTATAGAGATATAAATGTTTTGTTAAAAAATAATAAGATAGATGTTGCATTTTTATCGACAGGAGCATACTCATTGTATGAAGATAAGGAGTCTTTAGAACTTTTAGCAAGACCAAATAGGGGAAAAACATACTATCATCCCATAGTTATAGCTAAAAAAGACTCTAATATAAATAGTATAGAAGATTTGAAGGGTCAGAGCTTTGCATTTGTAGATACTTACAGTTATTCTGGGTACTTAGCGATGAATGATTATTTAAAGAAAAATGGTATGTCGGTAAATAAGTTTTTCAGTAATAGTTATTTTACTCACAGTCATGAAGAATCAATAAATCAAGTAACTAATGGAACTGTTAAAGCTGCTATTGTCGATGATTGGGCGTTACAGTATATTTATAATAATTTTCCAGATACTGCACTTAATATAAAAATAATAAAAACATTTCCAGAGGTTGCAACTGGACCTGTAGTAACTCATAAAAACTATGAAGAAAAAGATAAGATTAAAGAGATTTTGCTATCTATTGATAAAGATGGTGCAATAAAAGGTACGTTATCACAGCTTCAAATTGAAAAATATGAAGAAACTAAAGCTAGTGATTATCCTAATTTAATAAGTGAGGATTAATATATGGCAAAATTAAAGATAAAGAATAAGATTATAATATTCTTCATAGTAATTTATACTATATATTTAAGTGTGATTTTGGCTTTTACTTATGTTAGTAATAAAGATATACTTGAGAGTGCTTTAAAAGATAGAATAACGCAGACTTATTATCAACTTTCAGGAAATATTTCTGAAAATATAAAGACAGAAAATACTTATGAAATTCATCAAAAAATACATAGTGCGGCATTAAATAATGAAGTTGCATACATTATTGTATTTGATAATGAAAAAAATATCTTAGGAAAAACATTGAAAGAAATTCCTCAGAAAATTTCAACGTTTAATGATGAACAGTTAAACAACTTTAAGAAATATGATAGTTCAAGAGGAGAAATATTAGAGTATATATCTCCCATAGATGATGTTAACATTGGTTATATTAGAGTTGGATTTTACACGAAAAATATTTATATAAAGACATATAGCCAGTTTTTAAGAATTTTTATTTTAAACATGTCAGTATTTGTTATGTTATTAGTTATTGCATACTATGTTTCAAAATTAATAGAACGACCAGTGCAGGATTTAACTTTGGTAACCGATGAGATAATTCGCGAAGGTGATTATAGGACAAAGATAGAAAAAGAGAATTATAGTCGTGATTTCCATGTCCTTGTCAGCTCTATAAATAAAATGGTTGAGAACAATAAAAAGAATAAAAAATTAAATAACTATCTATTAAATAAAATATTTAGAATTCAAGAGGAAGAGAAAAAGATGCTGTCGAGAGAACTTCATGATGAAGTTAGTCAATCTCTAGCAAGCCTTCTATTTTTAATAAGCAATTTAGTAGATAAAGAGAGTGACCAAAAGAAAAGAGACCGTTTATTATTAATTCAGTCCGAAATAGAAAATAGTTTAAGTAATATTAGAAATATAGCTGTTAATTTGAGACCACCTAGTGCTGAACTTAGCTTAGGAGAAGTAATTAGTAAATATATTGAAGATTACAAGAATCTATACGGTATAGATGTTGAGTTTTATACCAACTATGAGGGTGGAAAAAATAATAATTTTGATATTACTCTATATCGTATTATTCAAGAATCATTATCGAATATAAAACGCCATTCAGGAGCTACAGAAGTTCAAATTAAATTATATGAAAATACAGACTATATAATTTTAACTATTGCGGACAATGGAATAGGATTAACTAAAGAACAAGTAGAACTAGCGAAGAAACAAGGACGATTAGGAATTTATGGTATACAAGAGAGAATCTTTGATTTTTCTGGTGAATTTAAACTATTGAAAAATAACAAGTACTCTACTATACTGATGTGTAAATTTAAAACAGAGATGTTAAAAGAGGAGAAAATTGATGAAAATATTATTAATTGATGATCATAAATTGATAAAAATAGGGATCAAAGTTCTTTTAGAAGATAACGAAGAATTTAGTGTTATAGATGATTGTTCAAGTAAAAAAGAGTTTTTAGAAAAGACAACTAATGGTTCTTATGACTTATTAATATGTGATATATCATTACCTGATGGAACTGGTTATGATATACTTGAAGTAATAAAAGAGAAGAAAATAAATACAAAAGTAATTATTTTAAGTATGCATGAAGATAAATCCTATATGAAAAAAGCATTTAAATTAGGAGCCTCGGGTTATGTAACGAAGAGCACAGCTCATGAAGAAATACTCCATGCTATAGATAAAGTTATGTTTAAAAATGATATATACCTAAATGAAAAATACGCTACAATTTTCTATGAATTATTTAAAGAAGATAAGGAAATAGAACTTAGCGAAAGAGAAAAAGAGGTAGGACGATATATTGTTGAGGGTTATACATTAACTGATATTGGGGAAAAACTGTTCTTAAGTGTTAAAACTGTAGATACGTATAAGAAACGTCTTATGGAAAAAACTAATACGAAGAAAAGAAGTGAATTAGTAGAATATTTAAAGTCGAACTTAATATTATAGTAATAAACATAAAGAAAACTACGGGTGATTATAGAAATTATTCGTAGTTTTCTTTATAAAAAACATCTCTATCAATTTAAGGAGGATCGATGATCTTAGTTGATAGAGATGTTTTATTTCATTAGTTTTCTAATTGTTTAGATGTTTTCTTGAATAATGTTAATGCGATGAATACGAATGCTAGTACACAAGAAATAATTAATGCGTAGAAACCTCCGTTCCATCCGAACACGTCAACAAGTTTACCCATAACATAACCAGCACTTGCTGATCCAAGTAGGTAACCGAATAGTCCAGTAAGACCAGTAGCTGTACCTGTAGCAACACGTGGAACTAAGTCCGCTGCTTGAAGACCTATCATCATAACAGGTCCGTAGATTAAGAATCCGATAGCTACTAGACAGATGTTATCGATAAGTGGGTTACCTGGAGGGTTTTTCCAGTAAATGAATACTGCAACAAGAACTCCTGTTAAGAATAATAACATTGGAGGAGCACGGTGTCCTTTGAACACTTTGTCACTTAAGTAACCACTAGCTAACATACCGAAGATACCAGCATATTCATATAGGAAGTAAGCCCAGCTTTGTTTGTCAACAGAGAAGTGTTTTACTTCTTTTAAGTATGTTGGAGCCCAGTCGATAATTCCGTAACGAACGAAGTATACGAATACGTTAGCAACTGCGATAGCCCATAGGAATTTGTTGTTAATGATGTATTTAAAGAAGATATCTTTTGCTGATAATGTGTGAGCAGATTCAACTTTTTCTACAATTTTTTCACCTTTCCATTCATCTACAGGTGGTAAACCTTCAGATTCTGGAGTATCTTTCATTAGGTAGAACATGATAATCGCTAAGATAATAGCAATAGTCGCTGGTAAGTAGAATAATGATTGCCAAGCACCAAAAACAGAAAGTCCAACAAGTGCAAGAGGTCCGATTAATCCACCACCAAGGTTGTGAGAAACGTTCCACCAACTCCACCAAGCACCACGCTCAGAAGCTGAGAACCAGTTAGTCATTGTTTTAGCACCAGGTGGGTAACCCATACCTTGGAACCATCCGTTAAGTGCTGATAAGAAAATCATTAATGTTAATGAAGATAGCACTGCAGGAACAAGACCAAAAATTAAGCTGACAGCAGCAGAAGCAACTAAACCAATAGTAATAAAGTACTTAGGATTACTTCTGTCTGATACGTTACCCATGATGAATTTACTGAAACCATAAGCTAATGATAGAGCAAGTGAAACTTTCCCTAAGTCAGCTTTAGAGTAACCGTATTGGTCAATTAAATAAGGGATAGCAAGTGAGAAGTTTTTTCTGATTAGATAGTACGCTGCGTATCCAATGAATACCCCTGAGAATACTTGCCATCGAAGTCTTTTATATTCAGCATCTGTACGAGCACTGTCGATTCTCGGTTTAGGCGCTGAAGCTTTTAGAAATGAAAACATTTAGAATTCCTCCTTAACTTCAATTATATATAGTATTAAATTAATATAGTTTTTTTATTATAACATTTATTTTTTAATCGTCAATTTATTTTTTGAGAGAATTGCAAGAATTTTTGAAAAAAT
>CALHQV010000025.1 GCA_938038035.1 uncultured Gemella sp.
CAGTTATTTCTCTGTATTCTTTTTCATAGTCGAAAAAGTCTTTAAAATCTTTAAATATATACTCTTCTTTCTTGCCTCTCATTTCAGTTTGTTTAACTATACGATTCAACCATGCTTGCCTATGAATGAGGTGTGCTTCATCTAACTTTCTTAGCTCCGCACCTCTTATAAGTAATTTGTACTCATTAAGAGTGAGTATATTTATTTCATACATACTTGTGATACCTAGATACCTTACACAATTTACTATTATTTCTTCGTATGCTTCTTTGGAGTTTTTAGAGTTTATGCTTTCTCTGGATTCTCTTCGTTCTGTTTCTTCAGATTCTCTCTGTTCTGTTTCAGAATTCTCTTTCCCGCATTACTCTCTTCTAATGCTTTGATTACTTCATCGAATAAAGCTTCGATGTCTTCATGTTCATCAATAAAGTTATCAATTTCAGTTTGTGTTGGTCTTTCTTTCTCTAGAAATGTTCCTGCGTATAGAACATCAGATAAACTTGCCACATCTCCTCCTAGAATTTCTGGTATCTTCATACTTAAAGACATTCCCAACTTAATTCCTTTAGCTTCTAGTGGATGATTTTTATCTAATTCACGTACAAAACCAACTCCAAATTTTACTTCTACTGTTTTATTTTCATTTAATCTTAATTGCATATTATTTTCCTCCAAAAAAATAGCTAACCAGTATTTCTACCAGTTAGCTTTGTTTAATTATTCTTGTGTTGTATCAACAGTAGTGTCTTTAAACACATACTGAACTACTTTAGCTTGTTCATCAGTTAATGTTGCATAACCTGTTTTCCCAACTCCATTTATTGAGAATTCAAGCTCTAACTCTACGCTATCTTCTGAATTAGGATTAGTACCAAATTTAGTTACATATCCTCGATAATAAGTAGCTTTATATTTTCCAGATGTATCTTTCTCAGCTTTGTCAATTTCCCAAATTTCAATAATATCTCCATCGATTAAAGCGTTTCTTAATTCCTCGATATGTTTATCACCTTTAGCTACGATTGACTTCGCCGAAAATTCATACTCAACTGCACCTAAATTTTGGATATTTCCATCTTTAGTTTTTTGAGCGTCAGCATCTCTACTAATCTCATTACTGTGTTCAGTCTGAAAAGCTAATTTAAAAGCCGCTTCTGTTTTAGCATTCTTTAAAAATCTATATAAAAGAATAATATCTATACCCTTTTTAGCTTCATAAGTTTTTGTTGCTTCTGACATTTTTATCTCCTTATCTTAAATTAAATTCTAATTCAATAACCGCTCTTTTAAGCGGTGTTACTGTTGTTCTATCATCAAGTATTCTGATATTGCTTGAATTAATATTTAAACTCCACGAATACCCATCTGTATGTTCTATTCTCAAGCATTTATCTAATATAGCATTTGCCATAGTAGATACTTCTTTTCGTTTTGTCTGTAACCCCCACACAGATAGTGAGAGTGTGACATTCCCCTTTACATCAGTTTTATTAATAGCATAACTAACGGATGTATCTTCCATTTCTACAAATGGATAAGGTACTTCATTCATAGGTTTATAATCATAGACTTTATATCCTAAATTCTTACATATCTTGAATACTTCATCAAAAATACTTTGTTCTCTAGTTTTAATCATGTTAATTTTTTCAAGTCATTAACGAACTCTTTTTTGACTTGTTGAAAAGCAGGTTTAACAAATGGTTGTTTATCCATAAAACGTGTGCCATATTCAACGTATGGAGAGTATTTAGTAATAGGTTTAACTCTTGCCGTTAAACCACCTTTTTCATTTAATAAGTTGATACTTCTTCTAGTAGCACCAGTTGAATATCCACCTTTAAATACGGCCTTCTTAACCATTTCTTGTTGTAAACTTGCTCCGTGTTTCTTCACAATTTCTTTAACTAGTTTCATTTGTGCTTTATCTTTTAGGCTTATCTGTAATTTTTTATGGCCGTATATCTTTAGTCCCATCGCTATCATCCCTTTCAAGATAAAAAGCTTTACTAAGTTGTTTATCTGCTGTTGGTATATATCGCTTTCCACGATATTCAACAACGTTAAACGGCTTATTATAAGCATTTTTCAAAAATATAACTTTTCTTTGTTTGTTATAATCTCCGAAAATTTGAACAGACTTACCAAGTCCTAAATCCATTGTGAAGCATGCAACAATATCTGAATAGAGTTCTTTATAGACATGTTCTCCTGTTTCATAATCATACTCGTTTTTATCTACTTGCTTTAAAATTGCTCTATCTGAATATCTCATTAGAATATTAATAATTGACCTTTCTTTGATTTTTCTTTCTTGAAGTCTTCTCTTAACATTTCATCCCAAGGGGCGAACTCATTTAAAAAAGTCTCATAGTTAACAGAGTGACCTTCAACAGATTCAGACGTAGCACCTTCAGCACCACGTCTGTTAAATCTTTTAATAACACAATCTTCAATAATGAACCTGTATTTATTTTCAATTTCATCTTGTTTATAAGTGAATTTGAAATGGTCAATAACCTTATCAATAAGTCTGCATAGGATAGTGTCTTGCAAAGTATCACGAATATCTAAGTCTTCTTTAACGTTATCTAATACTAAATCTCTATCCATAAACTCTCTCCTAAGGTTCGATATCTAACATATACACATCATCTAATCTTTCAAATGATGGTAAAGCAATCATAGATACTTTAGTTTGAACGTTGACAGGATCAACTAGTTTTTGAGTTGTAATAGCAATACCAGTATTTACAACTTTCACTTCAACTCCAGAAACATTACCACCTAATAAATCAGATTCTTCTGGTGTAGTACCAAATACTGTTTTACCTAAAGTAGCGTTAGGAATGAATGATACATAACCTTCTGGATAGAACTTTTTAGCAACTCCATCATCATCTGTAAATGTATCGTTTTTAATCTCAACTTTTACACCGTGTGCATCTAAAAGATAATCAGTTAATTCAGTATTTGTTACTGTTGCTCCTTTAGGTGCTAATGGTTTAACAATTTTAATAGTTGAGTCTGCTTTTCTGATTAAACCAAAGGTTTTTTGAGTCATGATAAGAATTTCTGCTTTCTTACCTTGATTCTCCATAGCTTCAATTGCTTTTTCAATATCTGCTAGTGGTGTTGCTCCTGCTTCAGTCCATTTTGTTCCTACAGTTCCTTTCATAGAGTCTTTAACTCCATAATCAAACTCTTGAGCTACTCCGTTATTGTTAAATGAGATTTTACCAGTTGCTAACACTTGCATTCTCATAGCTTCTAATCGTGCTAATGCACCGTTAAATAAATGTGTTTGGTCATCAAAAATACCAGCAATCACACTATCAATAAGTGCTTGATTACCAGTGGCTTCAATCATATTTAATTGTTGTCTTTCTTCCTCTTTAACTACAACAGCCTCTTTGAAGAATGGCATTTGCTCTTCAGTTACGCTTAAGTTCATTCTTTCACGTAGTGGAGCTTTAGTATCGAACGCAGCAGGTTTTAAAGCCACCGCTTTACCACTTCCACCTTTTACAAATGCTAATTTAATTCCTAATTGTTTTCTAGCAGGGAATAATTTATCTCCTAAAGTAGTATCAACGTTTTCTTGTAAACCATTCCAATATCCACTTACATTTTCTGCTGTAATTGTATCGTAAATTAATGCCATATTTTATAGTCCTCCTTATACACCTTTTACAAATTTAATTAAGTTTAATTTTGATTTTACGTTTGCATCAACAGTACCACCGTTGCATTTGTCTTCACGTAGAGTACCTTTAAACACACACGCTACTACTGAGTCTCCGTCAGTTAAATCAACATCATGTAATGCCACTCCATCAACGTATTGTGCTGTTGCATCACCAGTTAATTTCTTAACTTTTTTTGTTCTGTCTTCGAAAATAGACTTACCATCTCCAGCTAGCAATGTTCCAGCTTTTAATAATTTACGTCCGTTTTCTGTTACTGTTCCTGTAGTTGCTTTATCTACTGTTACTGAAATAGCTTCAAACTCTAAGTTATGTAAGATTTCAGTTTTGTTAAAAATTGTTGTTGTTTTCATCTCTTATCCTCCTAAAATGGTTTTTTGTAACTTACACCTTGTGCCAGTCTTGCTCCTAAGTTCAACGGCTTTTCTGCTCCAGTAGCACCTACATTAGGTGTCGTTTGTCTAGCAGATTCTTTCACGGCTTTATTTACCGCTTCATTGAATACTTTCTCAAGTGTATTCACCGCTTTTAAAGCGTCTTCTGCTGTACCGTGTAAAGCGAATGTCTCAGCTAATTCAGTTGGTAATCCTTTACTAACTAAATCTTTCTGAACTTCCACAATTAGTTGAGCGTGTTTGAATTCAGCTACTTGTTTTTCAAATGCTGCTTTTTGGTCTTCAAAGTCTTTATCACGTTTTTGACTTTCACTTAATTTTGAATAGTCTTCACGTTTTTTGATTTCTTCCTCTACTCGTGAATTAAAGTTGGCTTCATTTTTCGCTTGTTGATTTTTTAAAGCTGCTTGAACT
>CALHQV010000026.1 GCA_938038035.1 uncultured Gemella sp.
ATATTGTAATGTAGATAAGCATCGATAAAATCGATTATTTCACCATCCATTACTTTATCTACTGTAGATACTTCGTAGTTTGTTCTGTGATCTTTAACCATTGTATATGGGGTAAATACATAAGAACGAATTTGTGATCCCCAACCGATGTCCTTTTGTTCACCACGAATAGCGGCAAGCTCTTTTTCTTTTTCTTCTATTTCACGTTGATATAGTTTTGATTTTAAGTTTTTCATTGCAGCATCTTTATTTTGTATTTGGCTACGTTCAGATTGTGATTGAACGACGATACCAGTAGGAAGGTGAGTGATACGAACGGCAGAGTCGGTAGTATTAATATGTTGACCACCAGCACCTTGAGCACGGTAAGTATCAATTTTTAAATCTTCATTATTAATTTCTATATTGATTTCATTTTCATTGAATTCTGGAATTACATCGATTGAAGCGAACGATGTATGTCTTTTTCCAGATGGATCAAAAGGTGAGATACGAACAACTCGGTGAACACCTTTTTCTCCTTTTAATAATCCATATGCAAAGTCACCTTCAATTTTTATAGTTGCTGATTTAACTCCAGTGATATCACCAGATTGATAGTTTAAGTAACTGTATTTTAAGCCTTGTTTTGTGAAGAATCTCTCATACATACGCAACATTAATTCTGACCAATCTGTAGCATCAGTTCCACCAGCTCCAGCATGTATTTCTAGTATAGCATTGTTGTTATCATATTCTTCTGAGAATAATAATCTAAAGCTAAAATCTTCAACACTTTTTTTAAGATTGACTACTGTTTCTAGTAAATCTTGATAAATTTCTTCGTCATCTTCATCTTTTAAAAACTCAACCATTTCTTCTGAGTGTTCTAGATAATCTATCATTTCACTAAATTCATCAAGTTCTTTTTTTATACTTTTTGATTCAGTAACAAGTAGACTAGCAGCTTCACTATCATTCCAAAAATTAGCTTCTAGCATCATATTTTCAATTTCAGCAACTCGTTCAGTTTTATCTTCTATTTTTAATGAAGTTTTAAATTCTGTTATTCTTTTGTTAATTTCTTCGAGTTCTTTTCTAAGTTCAATAAGTTCCAAAATTTTTACCTCTATTAACTTCTTTCGTTTACTTATTATACAAGAATTTTACTGAAGATACAAGGTAATAACAAGAATAAATATAATAGATTAGCTAGTAAATAGAGGATAAAAAAATAATGTCAGATACTATTAAAATAGATAAAAAACAACAAAGGTCAAAAAAAGTCAAAAATATTTCAAAAAACCTATTGACTTATTTTGACCTTAATGATATTATTATATATGTGATTAGCAGTCAGATAGTTAGAGTGCTAAAACACAAAATTGGAGAATAGGTGATGACAATGTTAATAGATAGACAAGTACTCATTCTTCAATCTATAGTCGAAAATTTTATTACGACTAATCAACCTGTAGGTTCTAAACAAATTGCTCAAAATATTGATTTCAGTTCGGCAACGATAAGAAATGATATGAGTAAATTAGAAAAAGAAGGATTGATTAAAAAGACTCATATTTCATCAGGTAGAGTACCTTCCGAAAAAGGTTATCGCTATTATGTAGATTACATAAAAAAAGATTATGAATTATCAAATAGTGAGAATGAAAAACTTAAACAACTCTCTGGTGGAGATATAGTCTCGGAAAATAATTATCTAGAAAAAAATGCAATAGTACTATCGGACTTAACAGATTGTACGGCGGTGATACTAGCCCCGACAAAAACAGATAGGCGCATTAATAAGATAGAGGTTATTCTTCTAAGTAGTCGTAGCATTCTCGTTATATTAGTAACAAATATAGGAGAAGTATTCCAACAAAACTATAAACTTGATGCAGATTTCACTGCAGAAGATATAGGAGAGATTAATAAACTTCTTCAAAGTTACTTCTATGATGTGGATATGGCAACAGCTCATGTAATGATTCATGGTGAGTTAGAAAAATATTTAAAGAATAAAGTTAACAACTACGATATGATAGTGGTGGCTTTAAATAGATTGTTGCAAAATAAAATTAAAAAGACTATAGCATTAGGGGGTAAGTACAATTTACTTAAACAACCCGATATAGACAATGTAGAAAAATTAAAAGAAGTAGTATCGCTCTTAGAAGATGATAAGATAGTCGAGCTTCTAGATAATAATGAAGTAACTGACAAACCATCTATTAAAATAGGAACTGAGCTTAAGCTTGGGAATATAGATGATCTTTCATTAGTGTCTAGTAGTTATAATACATCGAAAGGTCAAGGTGTAATAGCCGTATTTGGACCAAAGAGAATGGACTATTCGAAAATCATGACACTTATAGCTTGTGTTCGTGATAATTTAAATAATAATTTAAAATAATTAGGAGGTAGAGATGGCTACTGAAGAACAAAAAGAAACTCTACAAGAAGAAGTAACAACAGAAGAAACTGTTGAGACTGAAGAAACGACAGATTTAAAAGAAGAAGAAGTAGTTGAAAAAACTGCAGAAGAGTTATTACAAGAGCAAATTGAAAAGCTGCAAGAAGAAGTAAAAGCGTCAGAAGACAAATATTTACGACTTTATGCAGAGTTTGAAAACTTTAAACGACGTAAAAATCAAGAAATTGACACTATAAATGCTTATAAGAGTCAAAAAGTGATTACAGAAATCTTACCAAGTTTGGATAATCTAGAACGTGCTTTACAAGTTGAGTCAACTAATGAAGAAGTACAAACAGTTCTAAAAGGTGTACAAATGGTATATGAAGGATTACAAGCAGCGCTTAAATCAGAAGGTGTTGAACTAGTAGAAACTGAAAATGCTCAGTTTGACCCAAACTTCCACCACGCAGTAATGCAAGGGGAAGAAAGTGATAAAGAAAGCGGAGTAATCTTAGACACATTCCAAAAAGGTTACAAACTAAAAGATAGAGTAATCAGACCAGCAATGGTTAAGGTGAACTCATAATTATTAATCCTTAGTTTTTTCGAACCTAGAAGGTGAAGAAAAAAGTTAGGAGTAAGAATCGCACAGCTACACCAAGAATGAGGAACGAAGTGACGAAATGATTGGTATGTAGCTACTGCGTAGATAAAAAAGTAATATAAGACTTTGTTAGAGTGAAAAAAACAGTTTAACAAATAAATTTGAAAAATATAGTTATTATAAATTTAAGGAGGACAAGAATATGTCAAAAATTATAGGTATCGACTTAGGAACAACTAACTCATGTGTATCAGTATTAGAAGGTGGGGAAGCTAAAGTAATCCCTAATCCAGAAGGTAACAGAACTACACCTTCTGTAGTAGCATTCAAAGGTGACGAAATTCAAGTAGGGGAAGTAGCAAAACGTCAAGCAATTACTAACCCTAACACAGTAATTTCTATCAAACGTCACATGGGTACAGATTATAAAGAAGATGTAAATGGTAAAAAATACTCACCACAAGAAATCTCAGCAATGATTTTACAAAACCTAAAAGCAACTGCTGAAGCTTACTTAGGTGAAAAAGTAACTAAAGCTGTAATTACAGTACCAGCATACTTTAACGACGCTCAACGTCAAGCAACTAAAGACGCTGGTAAAATCGCTGGATTAGAAGTAGAACGTATTATTAACGAACCTACTGCAGCAGCATTAGCATACGGATTAGAAAAAACAGATGTAGATCAAAAAGTATTAGTATTTGACCTTGGTGGTGGTACATTCGACGTATCTATCTTAGAATTAGGAGATGGAGTATTCGAAGTATTAGCTACATCAGGAGATAACTTACTAGGTGGAGATGACTTCGACCAAGCTATTATCGACTACCTTGTAGATGAATTCAAAAAAGAACAAGCTATCGACTTATCACAAGATAAAATGGCAATGCAACGTCTTAAAGATGCAGCAGAAAAAGCTAAAAAAGACTTATCTGGTGTAACTTCAACTCAAATTTCATTACCATTCATCTCAGCTGGAGCTAACGGACCAGTTCACTTAGAAAACACATTAACTCGTGCTAAATTCGATGAACTTACTCACAGTTTAGTAGAAAGAACATTAATCCCAACTCGTCAAGCACTTAAAGACGCTGGATTAAACCCAAGTGAAATCGATCAAGTAATCTTAGTTGGTGGATCTACTCGTATTCCTGCAGTACAAGAAGCTGTTAAAAAAGAAATGGGTAAAGAGCCTCATAAAGGAGTAAACCCTGACGAAGTAGTAGCTATGGGGGCTGCTATCCAAGGTGGAGTAATCACAGGGGATGTTAAAGATGTAGTATTACTAGACGTAACTCCATTATCATTAGGTATTGAAACAATGGGATCTGTTATGACAGTATTAATTCCAAGAAATACTACAATCCCAACATCTAAATCACAAGTATTCTCTACAGCTGCAGATAACCAACCAGCAGTAGATATCCACGTATTACAAGGTGAACGCCCAATGGCATCTGACAACAAAACTCTTGGAAGATTCCAACTTTCAGATATACCACCAGCACCACGTGGAGTACCTCAAATCGAAGTTACATTCGATATTGACAAAAACGGTATTGTAAATGTTACTGCTAAAGATCTTGGAACTCAAAAACAACAAAAAATCACTATTGAATCAAGCAGTTCATTAACTGACGCTGATATCGATAGAATGGTTAAAGAAGCAGAAGCTAATGCAGAAGCAGATGCTAAACGTAAAGAAGAAGCTGACGTACGTAACGAAGCTGATCAACTTTCATTCCAAGCTGATAAAGCATTAGAAGAAGCTAAAGATAAAGTAGATCAAAGCTTATTAGATAACATCAAAGCTAAAAACGATACATTAAAAGAAGCTATTAAAAATAATAACTTAGAAGAAATTAAAGCTGCTAAAGATGAATTAAATAAAGCTGTTCAAGAAATGACTATGAAACTTTATGAACAAGCTAATGCGGCAGCTGGAGCTCAAGGAGCAGATGCAGGAGCAACTTCATCAAATAACGATGATGACACAATCGATGCAGACTTCACTGAGAAAAAATAATTAAATAAATAGTCTAAGGGGCTGGTAGCGTTATGCGCTAGCCCTTTGTTAAATAATTAATTATAGGAGAGATTAAGATGGCTAAAAGAGATTATTATGAGGTACTTGGTGTAAGTAAAAGCGCAAGTGCAGCTGAAATTAAAAAAGCATATCGTAAATTATCAAAACAATATCACCCAGATATCAACAAAGAGCCAGGCGCTGAAGATAAGTTCAAAGAAATTTCAGAAGCGTACGAAGTACTGAGTGACGATACTAAAAAAGCTCAATATGATCAATTTGGTCACGCAGCATTTGAAGGTGGAGCCGGTCAAGGTGGATTTGGCGGCTTCGGTGGAGGTTTCTCTGGATTCTCAGGTGGTTTTGATGACCTTGGAGATATTTTCTCAAGTTTCTTCGGTGGAGGAGGATCACGTCGTAATCCCAATGCTCCACGTCAAGGAGAAGATTTATTACACCGCATTCGTATAAGTTTTGAAGATGCCGTTTTTGGTACGAAAAAAACTATTAAAATCCGTAAAGATGTAGAATGTGATCACTGTCACGGAAGTGGAGCGAAAGATTCTTCATCTGTAAATACTTGTCATAGATGTAATGGTAGTGGACAAGAAGCGGTAATTCAAGATACTCCATTCGGACGTATGCAAAGTCAACGCACATGTTCTGAATGTCAAGGGCGCGGTAAAATCATTAAAGATAAATGTGCACACTGTTTCGGTAAAGGATACAATAACTGTGAAGTAGAATATGAGGTTGAGATTCCAGAAGGAATTAGCTCAGGGCAACGTGTTCGTCTTCGTGGTAAAGGTGGAGCAGGAGAAAATGGTGGTCCAGCAGGTGACTTATTTATAGAAGTAATTGTTGCTGAGGATTCATACTTCCAAAGAGAAGGTGATGATATCTATACTGAATTAAAACTTTCTCCAGCACAGGCAGCTCTTGGTACAAAACTAGATGTACGTACTTTAACAGGTGAAATAGAGTTAAATGTTCCAGCTGGAACGCAACATGGACGTAAATTCCGTCTTTCAGGTAAAGGGGTTAAAAGTGTTATGGGATATGGTCAAGGAGATCACTACATTGTGGTATCTATTGAAATCCCTAAAAATTTATCGACAAAAGAACGTGAACTATACCTTCAACTTGCAAAGTTAAATGATGAGAAAGTTGAAGAAGATGAAAGCTTTTTAGACAAAGTTAGTAGAAAAGCAAAAGATTTATTTGATTAATAAAGAGAAAATGGACTAATCTAAAAGTCCTAAATTTAAAAAAAGTTTATATGAAAACTTATAGACGCAGCGGTTTATTAATATCTAAAGAGTTTTATAAAAGTTTTCGGATATCTAGTAAACTCTGTGGAGGTGATGATAAAATCGATTTCTATGAAATCATGGTTTTTCATTACCTCCTTTTTTGTTGTTTTGTTAAGTAATCTACCATATTTATTTGAATTTTTTTGTAATACAAAGTAAAATATAAGATGGATATAAAATATACTAGGAAGAAGGAGTGAGAAAATGTTCATAAATGAATTTAAGACTGATCAAGAAATCAGTATGTTTTTATTATTGGATAATGTTATTCGTGGAGTAGCGGCAAGTGGAAAACCTTATCTAACGCTTTATCTAAAAGATAAAACAGGTAGTATTGATGGTAAGATTTGGGAAGTAAAAGAAGAAGATAGTGAAAATTTAAAAGCTGGTAAGATGATTCATGTAGAAGGAACTTTACTAGATTATCGAGGAAAGCTTCAGTTAAAAATAAAGAACTATAGAATGGCGACTGATAGTGATAATATTGATATTCAAGATTATATTCAAACAGCACCAGTTCCAAAAGATGTAATGATAAATGAATTAAATTACTTCTTAAAAGAAATAGGGAATGATAATTTAAGAACTGTAACTATTGAATTGTTAAATAAATATAAAAAACAATTTATTAGTTATCCTGCAGCTAAATCAATGCATCATGATTTTTATTCAGGTCTAATTTATCATACTACAACGATGTTGAAAATAGCGAAAGCTTTAGTAGCCATTTATCCATCACTAAATAAAGATTTATTATATAGTGGGATTATTTTACATGATTTAGGAAAAACTATCGAGTTAAGTGGACCTGTAGGAACCTCTTATACATTAGAGGGAGAACTTTTAGGGCATATTGTTATTATGAGTGATGAAGTAGCTCGAATGGCTGAAAAATTAGGGATTGAATCTGAAGAGATTATTTTACTTAGACATATGATTCTTGCACATCATGGTAAATATGAATTTGGTTCACCAAAATTACCAATGATTAAAGAAGCGGAGATAATTCACTTTATCGATAATATCGATGCTAGAATGATGATGTTTGAGAAAAACTTAGCAAATGTAGAGCCTGGAACATTTAGCGATAAATTATTTGGTTTAGAAGGAAGACACTTCTATGTGCCTACGTTTGATAGAGAAGAGAATTAAAGAAAAAAATTCGAGAGAGAGAAGAAAGTATGAACAAAGGAATAAAATATATATTAGGATTTGTTGCAATTTTTGTTGCGGCTGTAATATGCGTATTTGGAATTATCAAATATGAAGAAATGCAAGAAGGAAGTACAACGAATAATAGTGCTAACTTAGGTAGTGCTGATGGTAAAAATTTAGATAAAGAAACAACGATAATTATTGAGAAAATATCTTCTTTAAATGATATTGATGCACTTAATTCAGAGTTACACTTATCACAATCAGTTGTTGATATTTTAAAAAAATATGCTCCAACTGTATATTATACAGTTGATAATAGTGAAGGAGATAATAAATTATACTTCCGTATTGGTAGATATCTAGATAGTAATAAAACAAATGAGATTATTGGTTCATATAAAGTTGATGGTGGAAAATTAACATCAACAGGTGATGATTTAGGAAAAATTGGTTCTAAAATTAATAATAATGATAAATTAAAATGGAAACAAATTAATTTAGAAAATAAGGAACATGATAAAGATATTGCGGAAATGACGGCTAAAAAATATTTGGGAGCTTTATTAGGCGGTAGAGGTCTTAATATGACATCTGTCTTTGGATATTTAGCAGATCGTGATAGTATTATAAAACCTCCTAAAGGAAGTAATGTAACAGGTATTGTTCCAAAAAGTTTAGCAGAATTAGTAGATTTATATAATGCTAGTTATAAAGAAACTTATACTGTGGACCAGGTGAAAAAGGAGCTTACTAAGTATACTAGTAAATATAGTGAAATTGATGATAGTTTTATCGGAAATGAAAACAAATATGTTTCTAATATCAATATAGGTGATTTGATCTACTTTAAAAAAGATAATGTGTATGTAGTAGGAATGGGTGGTATAGGAGGAGTTATGACTCTGTCTCCATCTTCTAAAGACCGCTGGGTAATCGAAGGAGATAAAATTACTATTCCTTTAATTAATACTTTTGAGGGTGGAAAAATAGATGGTCAAATGGTACTTCGTTTAAATAATAAGAAATATGAAGGTGGACAAAATAGGTCTAAATACTATGTAGAGAGTATTAGTAAATAATGATATTAAATAATAATGATAAGATAGCATTGGTAGTATGTTCAAATGGAAAAAATATTGAAGATAAAGATAGATTAGAAAAATTAGAAAGTATTTTAGTAGAGATAGGTTTAGTACCTATCTTTACTAAATATATCTACAAAGATAAGGTTGGATGTGGAGCAAAAGCACAAATTCGAGCTGAAGAGTTAATGTCCTTTTATAAAAATAAAGAAATAAAAGCAATTTTTGATATTTCTGGTGGAGATATTGCAAATGAAGTATTAGATTATTTAGACTATGATGCAATAAAAAGAAATTATAAACCCTTCTTTGGTTATAGTGATTTAACAACAGTTCTGAATGCTCTTGTTAGTAAAACAAATGAGATAAATTACTTATATCAAATTTTAAATATTCTCGAAAGTGATAAAATTAGAGAGAATTTTGAGGACACGTTTCTAAAAAATAACCAGACACTTTTTGATGTGAACTGGAAATTTTTCCAAGGGAATAGTATTGAAGGGAGAGTTGTTGGAGGAAATATTAGATGTTTCTTGAAATTGGCTGGAACAAAGTATTTTCCAGAAGTGGAAAATAAAGTGTTGTTTATAGAAGGATTAGGAACTTCTATAGAGGGATTGGTTACACATCTTGCACAGTTAAAGCAGATTGGAGTTTTTGATAAAATTTCAGGATTATTAATAGGAACTTTTACAAAAATTGAAAAAGAAA